>CAKZPK010000499.1 GCA_937139035.1 uncultured Crocinitomix sp.
TGGAATTCCTATTGGGGTTTATAAAAAAACAAGTAAGGACGCGAATAAACTGATTGAAGAGTTTATGCTTTTGGCAAACAAAAGTGTTGGTCGTTTTATTGGAAATACAAAGCGGAAGACTAAAATTCCATTGATTTATCGTGTACATGATAAACCAGATCGTGAAAAAGTGGAACAGTTCCGAGTTTTTGTTTCCAAGTTTGGTCAGGATTTTACGTTTAAAAATGACCGTGACATTTCATTAAAAATGAATGATCTTTTTGCTGAAATGAAAGATGACGGTAATTTCAATATGATTCAACAAATGGCGATTAAATCTATGGCTAAAGCCATTTATGATACGGAGAATATCGGTCATTATGGATTAGGCTTTGAATATTACGCCCACTTTACTTCTCCTATTCGGCGATATGCAGATTTAATGGTTCACCGCATTTTATTTAATGTGTTGCGAAAAGAGTCTATGCGTTTTTCTGGATTAGAGGATGTGGCGAGCCATATTTCAAAAACAGAGCGCCGTGCAGTTGAGGCAGAAAGAGCTTCTAAAAAATATTTCCAGGCGCAATATTTGAAAGACAAAGTTGGAGAGCGCTTTAGTGGTTTCGTAACAGGAATTACTGAATGGGGAATGTATGTTGAAATGTACGAAAACCATTGTGAAGGAATGATTCCGTTAAAAAGCATGAAACACGATCGATTTGTGTTTGATGAAAAAGAATACGCTATTATTGGTCAACGCACCGGTGAATCTTACACAGTTGGTGACAATGTAGATGTAATATTATCTCGTGTAAGCTTAGTGAAAAAGCAAATAGATTTAGAATTGGTGGATTAAAATAACCCACCGTTCTTATTTCTTTTTAAACCATTTTGACGGCAACGAATAGTTGTATTGGATCACATAATTATGTGTTACATTTTGCTGGCTGCTATAGTCCTTTTCATAAATGTATTTGATACCTAACTCGTGTCGTTTTGGTAAATCAAAATCTATTCCAGCATAAATTCTGTAGGCACTTATGCCTTTAAATTCTGAAGGTTGTATTGCTTTGAACAATTCATATCCAGCAAAAGGAGAAACACGCTTAAAATCGTCGTTTTTATACTTCAAATTAAACTTCCAACGAAAAGTACTTCCAATGTTAGGATATATAACGTCATTAATTACTCCAGGGCGGTCAAAAGCAAGTTGATAACGCGCTCTTGTTTTAAAACGCAATCCCGTTTCAGCAAGTTTAATTGAATAATCTGCATTTAAGCAAAATCTATTTTCACCTGCAAAATGGCTCTCTTTGTTTTTACGAGAATAACGGTAACTTACACCAATACCCATATTTTTAACTACTTCATAGGTAGCTGAAAACTCGTTGTAATACGTGCGAAGTGTTGACGCGTTTTTATAGAATCGCGCTTGCGTTTCATACTTTAATGAAACCTTTTTACCAATATCTGCTTTTAAGCCTAAACCTGTCCACAATTGTGCATCTTGATTTTGACCAAAGCTCAGAATACTGATAAATATAGTACTCAATAATAAACTTCTCATTAGTCAAAAATTACTAAGTCATCCATTGTAATAGTTTGCTTCTTTTCTGTTATTTCAACAGTAGTGCTCACTGCATTTTGTCCACTGTCGCATAAATCACATTTTGAATATGCAAAAACAGTATATTTTCCGGGAGTCAAATAGTTAAAAGAAAAACTTCCGTCTAAACTGGTTGAAAATTTGTCAGCGTATGTTTCTGTATCTTCTCCGTAGATGATATATACATCTTGATCCATTGCATAATACTGTGCAATAGTATCGCCACTAGCATTAAGGTCTACTACCCAAACTTTTCCGTTAATGGATGAAGTGCCTCCTTCTCCTGGTTCCTTATTACAGGCCGTAAAAAATAGTATTGAGCAGGTTGCAGCGAATAGAATAAGTGATTTCATACGTTTCATTTTCTGTTTAATGTGAAATTAATGATAAATTAACAATTTGCTAACATTTGACTGCATTTTACAAACTAGGTTTAGTCGTCTTACGTTAGAAAATGTATTTTTGATACAATCGAAAACAATTTTTCCCTTAAAATGGAGTCAGAATCAGAAGAAAAAATAGTTGTAGACTTTAAAAAATTCAAGGGTCATCACCGCAAATTTCCTTGGGCTTTGGTGATAAGAGTGTTTGTTGCAGCAATATGTATTGCAATTATATTTTTTTTGGTAGAATATTTAGATGACTGGCAAAAAAATCAACCAGCTGATGAACCTGAAATAGAAATTGAGTTTGAACCTTAGTATTGAACTTGCAGTGACGTTTGTTGAGAAACAAATTCACCATTTTCAGTGACAGCCTCTATAATCACAAAATAAGTTCCTGCTACTACTTTTACACCTGCATGCGTATAAGCGTCCCAAGTGCCGTTTGATCCAAAAAATCGATAGATTATTTCGCCGTATCGGTTCATAATGGTGCAAGACAGTTCTTCAAATTCACCACCGCGTAGCGTAAAAACGTCATTAACACCATCACCGTTTGGTGTGATAATGTTTGGTGCAAGCACAATTTCTTGAGCAAAACTCCCTATTGAAAAAAACAGGCAAAACGTTAATATGATCTTAGAAAATGACATTCTTAGGGTCTAAGATATTAAAAATACAGCTGATATCCCCTAAAACACTAGTCTTTTTTAAGCCCAAGTCCATAATTGATGCCCTTATTTGTTGCTGGAACACCCTCATCCATCCATGTAGGAATTTCTGCATCAAGCAGATAATAGTCAAAAAACTGACGCATTCTTATGCTTAAATCTTTTCTGTTAGCAGTTTTCATTAAGTTGTGCTGATCACCATTATAATTTAATAACCACACAGGTTGATCTAACCTACGCAAGCCCATGTATAATTCAATTCCTTGATACCATGGTACTGCTCCGTCACCGTCATTATGCATAATAAGTAATGGGGTGTGTACATTAGGCAATCCAAAAATGGGTGAATTTTCAATGTATAGTTCTGGTTTTTCCCAAATGGTGTAGCCTATTCGGCTTTGAGTGCGTTCATATTGAAACATTCTGCTTAACCCTGATCCCCAACGAACACCTCCATATGCTGAAAACATATTGCTAACAGGTGCACCTGCCATTGCAGCTTTGTATTTATCCGTCATGGTTACTAATTGTGCTGTTTGGTAGCCTCCCCAACTTTGCCCTTGTAGGCCCATTCTTGTACTATCAATCCAGCTATATTTTTTTGTTAAATAATCTGTACCACTTACAATACAATCATAGGCAGATTGGGCAGGATGACCAGCAGTATACTCAATGTCCGGAATAAAAATGATGTAACCGTTACTTACATATTCTGTCGGGTAAACGATAGATGCTGTTGGTTTTGGTACATAGTGTATATGAATGCTTTCTGTATATTTTTCATAGAAATAGGCGATCATAGGATAGGATTTTGTCGAATCAAAATCTTCGGGTTTGTATAACAAGCCGCGTAATTTCCTTCCCTCAAATGATGTCCATTCAACCATTTCTACTGTTCCCCAATTATATTCTTCTTGTTGCGGATTAGTAGTGGTTAATTCTTTTGGGTTTTTAAAATTTATAGTTGAACTTTCCAATTCAGGATATTCCAAAAAGTTCATTCTTCTAAACAAAATTTGGTCAGATTTTTTTGCTTTACTCAACAATGTAAAACGGTGGTCTGTTGAAATGAGTTCTTCTAAATAGCCTGTATTACGTTCGAATACTTCAGAAAAAGAGATATTAATACTGTGGTAAGCTTCTGATTTTGTTTCAAAATCGGTTGAATGAATTAATCCGTTGTTAATGTTGGTGTAAGTGCTATCAGAGTCAAGGCGGTGATAACGATAAGTGATATTGTCGGTTTTTCCAACACCTTCTGTTATGCTGAATGACTGGTTTGGCTTTGATGGGCAAAGTGCCCAAACATCAAATCGAGAATTGACTATGAAATATTCTTCGTCATCTAATATTGTCCAACCTGTTGATCCTTCCGAATAAGGTATATATGGGTTTCCATTAACGTCAGAGGCAAATAAGGCACTTGTTTTTTGGGTTAAGTTTTGCTCAACTCCTGAAACCATGTTTTTTGAGTACCAACTAGAATCTGATCCGTTGTACCACACAAAGTAGTTAGTAGATGGTGCAAGGCTTGTTCCATATGCTTGACCTTCTTTAACCAGTGAGTTTTCTCCTGTTTCAAGATCAATTAAGTACACGTCATTTTTCCATGGAAATGCCCATGTCATTGATTTTTGATAGGCTTTATTTGAATACCCTAGCGCCATTTTACTATTTGCCTGATCTATTGTTCTTATTCGTTCCAGATCCTCATTGGCTATTTGTACAAACTTCTTTTTGTCAAAATGATAGACAGCTCTGTAGTTCTTTTTTTCGTCACTTTTTTTCTGTTTTAGCTGTTGTGGTTGTATTCTTTGATCGAACCCGCTCCATACGTCCACTTTTGCTTTTTCGGTTTCTAATAAGGTGTCTTCTGCCTCTTGTTCAACTATTTTATTTGTTCCTATAAAAAGGCGCTCGCCATTTCTTGAAAAGTAGGGATTACAAAATTCTGATACGGTATAACCTGCAGGCATTCCTGTTGTATTAGAATCGATTAAGATTGAAGCCAAGTTTGTTGCTTTGTCCCAATAGCTTAATGCAAAGGTTTTGCGTTTGTTCGTGTCAGTTGAGTGTAAAAAAACAAGTTGCTCATTTTCGTAATCAAAGGTGAGTTTTGCTATTTTTAGTTGGTTTGAAAGCAGCGTGGTGCTTTCCATTGTAGTCAAATCAAAACGGTGAAGACTTAACGTGTCCTCATCTCCTTTAAGGCTGGTTATGTAGAATAGTTGGTCACCTTTTTTACTGATTTTGTAATCTGTTACGGCGTCAATAGTTGCTGTTTCACCGTTTGTTGGATTAATTAGGTGAAGAGTGGTTCCGCTCGTTTTACTTTTTATAATGCATTTTTTCTTTTTTTTATGCTTGCACTTTTTCTTGCTACACTCAGGTCTTTCATCTTTTTCAGATAAGTACGCAAGCCAATCTCCTTCTTTCGCTAACTTAAATGATTTAACATTTGCAATAAGTTGAAGAGAGTCAATAGACGGATTATAAATCCCTATTGTATCTTTTGGAAATTTGTCTTTTTTGGCCTTATCTAATTTTAGCGAGCGAATAGTGTCTGCTTCTGGTTTAATTAAGAAAACAACAAATGACTCATCATTGCTAATTTGCGCTTGTTTACCTCTGGCAAAACTACGTTTTTTTGATCCGTCTATATGTTCAACATATAAATTTCCATCTCCTTCTAGCGGGTTTATTTCGTAAGAAATTAATTGTCCAGAATTGGATTGTATTACGGCTGAAATGCTATTCCAACCATCATAAGCCGTGTGGTCAATCTTCTTTTTTCCGTCTTGGGCGTAAGTAAATGTAGAGAGTAGAGATAAGAGTGCAAGCGTGGTTTTTTTCATATTGTGTTAATTGGGTTATTTTG
>CAKZPK010000500.1 GCA_937139035.1 uncultured Crocinitomix sp.
CCTTTTAAGTATACAAGGTTGAAAGCATATGGTGCAGGTGTGTATTTAGCTAAGTTTGGTGAGAATTGGGGCTTATTAAGTGAAGAAGAGGATACGATTTTAACATTTGACTATAATTTCATTGGAGAGATGCGCAACAATCGTGCGATTGTAGAAAAAGAAGGTGTATTCAATTATATTGATAATAATGGAAAATTAATTCTGACAGAATGGGTAGAAACATATCCTGAATATAGACAGTTGGCAGTTTTTCAAAATGCTTACGCAAAAATCCAGTATGATAAAGGATGTAACTTAATTGACACTAACGGAAGAAAATTATTTGGTCGCAATCAACAAAATCTTGGTGATTACGGAACTTATATTGCAATTCAAAAAGGAGACAAATGGGGTTATTTAAACAAACATGGTCGGTTGGTAATAGGTTATAATTTTACGGCAGCAAATTCGTTTAAGGGGAAGCTTGCAAAGGCAGGTGGTGCACCTTTAGTAGGAATTATTAATCAAAAAGGAGAATATGTCGTGGGACCATATTTTGAACGATTAGAACCGTTTAATGATACCGTGCTTATTGCAAAAAGCCGTGGAAACTATGGCCTGCTTGGGACTAATGGAGACACTTTACTGAATTTTTCATATATTTCTGTCGAACCCTTTACCAACGAAGTTGTACAGTTAGAAACAAGGGAAGAAATATATTATTACCACCTTAAAAAGAAGAAATTTATTAGAAAAGAAGAGGAATAGTGGATCAGTTCTTAGAATATATCGAACGTTATAAGTTTGCCATTTTGGGAACAGTGCTTTTTCATGTCCTGTTTTTTATGACCACTAACTTTGTAACTGTAAATACTCCATACGGACATGCTGCTGAATTTGAAGAAATTGAATTAGATGCGGATGCGATTGAAATGGATGAGGAGATGTTAGAAATGTTGGAACGTTTAAACCAACAAAACGAATTGCAAAATGAGCAATTATACAATTTAACTGCCGACCAAAATGATCAACGTGAGCGTTCTTACGAAAATTTCTCAACACAAGACTTAGACGAGCAAGTAGAGAGAGAAGCGAGAGAATTAGAACAACAGTTTTTTGATGAATGGGCAGCTACGCATCCGGATTCTGACGGACCACCACCGCGGAATACACAAAGCAATGATGAAAATTCAACCACAAGAACAAATCAAAACAATTCCAACAATAGTAATGTTGACAATAGTGGAGATAATGCCTTTGCTGGGCAAGTAATGGTTGAATTCAATTTGAAAGGACGTAAAGCACATTCATTAGAAATTCCAGGTTATACTTGCAATGGTTCTGGAACCGTGGTTATTGACATTAAAGTGGATAAAAGCGGTAATGTTAAAAGTGCTGAACTTAATTCGGGACTTTCGCGTGGAGCAACAGAATGTATGGTTTTAAAAGCGAAGCGTTACGCTAAAAAGGCGCGATTTGATTATTCGCAATCCGCTTCAGGACTTTCTAGCGGTACTATCACTTATAAATTTCAAGGACAATGAGTTTGAAAGATGTTGTGCGAAGCATGACGCCAGGTTTTTTATTAAACTGGAATCGAAAACGAAAAAAGAACAATCGTAATGCCGAATTAGCGGGCAAACATAGCGCTGGAAAAAGTATTACTACTGAAGATTTAATTCAAAACTTACAAGAAATTGGTATTAAGCCTGGAGACTCTGTTTTGGTTCATTCTAGTTTAAGTCGTATTGGGCATTTGATTGATGGACCTAAAACCTTTGTAGATGCTTTAATTGCAGCTGTTGGAGAAGAAGGTACTGTACTTATGCCAACTTCACCAAACAATGTGTTTCAGTTGAATTATATTAGAAATACACCTTTTTTTGATGTACTCAATTCTCCCTCTAAAACAGGAGCTATTACTGAGTATTTTAGAAAATTACCCAATGCTAAACGGAGTTTGCATCCTACAGAGCCTGTTTCTGCAGTGGGTAAATTGGCAGAGTATTATACGAAAGATCATTTTAATCAGCCAACACCTTACAATAAATACAGTCCATTTTATCGAGTTTCAGAGCAAAAAGGCAAAATTTTATATGTTGGGGTGACACTTTCAATGGCCGGAACAAACTTACATACCCTGGAAGATGCTGTAGATTTTAAGTTTCCAGTTTATTATAAAGATGAGTTTGAGATTGACGTTATTGATGAAAAAGGGGAGAAGCACATGGTTAAAACCAAAGTACATAACCCTGAATATTCGAAAAAACGCAAATGTGATGATTTGATCCCGCTCTTCGAGGCAAATGGAGCTTTGTCTAAATGTAAAGTAGGAGAGGCAGTCACTTTAGCGGTAGATGCGGATAAATTTTTAGCAGTAATGATTGCTGAGTATGAACAAAATGGAGTGACAATGTATACACCTAAAGGTAGTTAATCAAAATCTAGATGTTAGCTAAACTTAATATTCCTTCTGATTTAGAATTTATTGATTATGAGTTGTTTAATTCTTTTGGTGTAAAGTGTTACATTAAAAGAGATGATCAAATTCATTCAGAAATATCTGGTAATAAATGGCGAAAATTAAGCTTGAATATTGAGAAATATAAACAAGGTAAATACGAAGCTCTTTTAACATTTGGTGGAGCTTATTCGAATCACATACATGCAACAGCGGCATTAGGCCGTGACATGGAAATACCGACAATTGGAATAATTAGAGGAGAAGAATTAACCCCAGATTCAAACGCCACGTTAAAGGCAGCAGCAGAGGCTGGAATGCAATTAGTGTTTGTAAGTAGAGAAGAAGACAGTTGGAGGTATGAGCGGGATTACAAAGAATTACTGCGTCGAAAATATGGAAATGTGTTGGTGATTGAGGAAGGCGGAGCAAATTATTTGGGCGTTATAGGTTGCACAGCAATTGTGTCCGAAATTGATATTAATCCGGATTATTATATCCTTCCGTCTGGTACAGGAACAACTGCGGCTGGTATTTTAATGGGCGTTGATGAACAAAAGGTAATTTCTGTTCCTGTTTTCAAAAAAGGAGATTTTATTCAAGATGAAATTGCAAACCTGCTCCAAGTTTCAGGATTGGGTGAGGTAGAGGTTGCAGAGAAGCTTAAAGATTTAATTTTGGCAACAAATTATGCTTTTGGCGGATATGGTAAATTCAACCAAACGCTCATTGATTTTATTAATCAGGTTTTTAATGAAACAGGGTTAAAACTGGATCAAATCTACACAGGAAAGATGTTTTATGCCTTGTGCGACATGGTGAAAACAGGAGTGATTCCTTCAGGAAGTACAGTAGTTGCTGTCCACACAGGTGGGTTGCAAGGAACAAGTTCTATTGCGGATCAATTAGTTTTTGAAGTCTAGTTGGCCAGATCTTTTAAATGAAAAATAGGTTCATATTTTTCTTCATCAAAAAAGGTAGAGAATAACAATTGGTAAGAATCTTTCTTCTTTCGAATTTTCATTTGATTTTCTCCAGTAATGTCACGCAAAATGCAGAAAATCAACTCAGAACAATATATTCTATCTTGTTCAAATAAGTTAAAAGAATGATCGAAAGGAGCTTCTGTTGCTAAATATTCGTAAGCTTTATCTCTAATTTTTGTTCCTAAGGAATCTTCAAAGGTCGCTCTGCAAATAAACATCATTGAATCAGCCGCGTAAGCAACAAACTCTGTCAAGTCAACCATTTGCATTCCATCAACGTCTCCTTTGCTTACAGAACCTCCCATAGCATGAATAACGCGCCATTTATCATCCTCTTTTACAATTATTCCGCAATGAGAATAATCTTCTTTCGTAGCGTTCATGATATGAAAAGAAAGTGGGCCAGTACCTTTACGCATTATAATATCGCCATCTTGTAATTTATCATAAACACTGTCCGGCATTGTTGGCGGAACATGAACATATTTTCTACTCTCTTCAGCTTCACCACTACAGCTAGCAAAAGCAGAGAAGAATAGAATAATTAATGATGCAATATAAATAATTTTCATGGCTGCAAATTTAATTGAATTAAGGCGCACTCGCAAAAGATCAACGGAGTTTTCCTTTTTATTTAATGGGTATGAGAATTTAGCGCATAAAAAAACCTGACGTTTGACCGTCAGGTTTTAATATTTTTACTAGAGTTGAGACTACTCTCCTCCTAGGTCCATGTCACCCATGTCCATTTGTTTCTGGAAGTTAGATACTTTCCAAGCTCCGTCAACTTTTTTAAGGTTGTAATCGTATGTCATGTCCATACCATCTCTTTTTTCAGTACAAGCACAATCTGAAGTTTCTTCAGCTGTTTCACAAGTAACAGAAACGATTTCTGATTGGTACTCATCACATCCAGCGTCAATAGTACTCTGTACAGATTCTTTTGCGCTTTCTACAGCCATTCCCATTGCTTTTTCGCAATCTCCTGCTGCCAATGCATTAACGAAGTCTGTTGTTACATCTTCTGGTGATGCACCACCACCACAAGCAGTTAACAACAATCCTGCAACCGCTCCTACTAATAATGTTTTCAATTTCATAACTTACTTTTTCTTACTTATAAATGTATATTCAATTGCAAATATAGATTAGTTTTCTATAAAACAAAATTTTTTTATTTAAAAAGGTGTTTTATTTGAGCGTTAAGATTTAAATTTGCAGCAAAATTAGAAACAGCATAAATGATTCAAGTAAATAATCTATCTCTTCAGTTTGGTAAAAAGGTACTTTTCGAAGATGTTAACTTAAAATTTGTTGAAGGCAATTGCTACGGCGTAATTGGAGCCAATGGAGCAGGTAAATCAACTTTTTTAAAGGTCCTTACTGGGGATCAAGATCCTAATAAAGGGGGAATTAGTATTGAACCAGGCAAACGAATGGCCGTACTAAAGCAAAACCATTACGAGTTTGACGACTACTCTGTATTGAATACTGTAATGATGGGACACCAGGAGTTATGGAAAATCATGGATGAGAAAGAAAAAATCTATGCTAAGCCAGATTTTTCTGAAGAGGACGGAATGCGTGCATCCGAATTAGAAGGAGAGTTTGCAGAAATGGATGGTTGGAATGCCGAAACTGATGCTGCTACTATTTTGAGTAACCTTGGAATTTCAGAAGATCAGCATTATACATTAATGGCTGATATTCCAGGTGAGTTTAAGGTAAGAATATTATTAGCTCAAGCACTTTTTGGAAATCCTGACATATTAGTATTGGATGAGCCTACCAATGATTTGGATATAAAAACCATTAGTTGGTTAGAGGATTTTTTGTTGGATTTTAAAAATACAGTAATTGTAGTATCTCACGATAGACACTTCTTGGATACTGTTTGTACTCATATTTGTGATATTGACTTTGGAAAAATCAACTTATTTACTGGAAATTATACTTTCTGGTATAAGTCATCTCAATTAGTTGCTCGTCAACAAGGGGACAAGAACAAAAAACTAGAGGAAAAACGAAAAGAATTAAAAGAATTTATTTCTCGATTTAGTGCAAATGCATCAAAATCAAAACAAGCTACA
>CAKZPK010000501.1 GCA_937139035.1 uncultured Crocinitomix sp.
GAAATTATAGAAAGACCAATACAGATAAGAACAGTTAAGTACGAATAAGAACAGATCAGAACGAACCAATAAGACAAAGTTGTGTATCGTCCTGATTTAACCTTACACATTTAATAGGTACAACTGAAATAACCTTACAGTATTCATCCCTGTACTTTTTTTGATCGTTTTTCGTTATTCATCTATGCCGAGAAAGATTACCAACGAACTATTTGTAAAAAGCATTACTGATTATGAGCGTGTTTTAGAAAAAGAATACCTTTTAAAACTAGAGGAAGCAGAAGATAAAGACTATGCCTCAACCTTTTATCAAAAAATGTTATTCGTACAAAATGAATTAGTTCCATATCCTTCTGTAATTTTTCATGAACTTGAATACACTTTTCAACATCATAAAAAGCTTTGTGGAATGAATAAAGCTTATGAAAAAACAATGGAATTTATAGATGGTATTCGATCCATTTCAAATGAAGCCTTGGAAAATGCAAAATTATATTTGAACGGAAACAAGCAAATTAAGCTGCACAGCTGTCATACTGATCAAATCGAACATGAGGAAAGAGTCTTATCTGAACTCATTGAAATTGAAGAACGCATTGCAAAATTGACAGATGAAAATCTATCAGGGGCTTTGTCGATCCATTTGGCTGGTCAACGTTTATATGAAAAATACAATGATGTTGAATCCGAAGAATTAGGCAAAGTTGAAAACAGTAAAAGTCAATTTACCCAAAATGAGCGCACATTGGCGTTGTACATTTTATTGGAATCATTAGGTTTTAGACAAGGATTGAATGAAGATAGAACTACTCTAGCTGGACTTTACCATTTAATCATGGATAAAAATTTCAACGATTCAACTAAGATTAAAAATTCGAATATATATAAAGCATTAGGTTCTGTACCAGATGTAGTCAATGATCCCGTGAAACTCGCTAAATACCTACAAAACATTCGCCCTATCTTTGAAAAAGCTAATATGGAAAATGCGCTAAAATTGATCGCCGAAAAGATCAATTCTTCTAAATAAATCAACTTTCTTAAACATTTCGGAATGGGTTTCGGGTTACCCGACCCTATGACACCCCTTGTTTCTTGCCTAAATTTGTTTCAAAGCAAGTCCAATACGGACAAGTACGAACAAATACAAAGTAGATGGGAAAGAAGAAGAAAAAGGGAAAATCTTTTGTTGAGCGTTACAATGAAAGAGAAACAAAAGGAAACACTACAAATTCATTTATTAAAGGAAGTGTTGATGCGGTAGCTAGTTCTGTTTTAGGAACTGGATTAGGTGCCGTTTCAGGGAAATATTCTGCCATAACAGGTATTGCGTTAATATTTGCAGCGCATTATTATGGGGATGAATCAGGTGTGTTGCGTGTTATGGGATCAGGTGCAATTGCTTATGGTATTGCCAAGACTAAGGATTATCAAGAAAATCCTGAATACAATTCTCCTCAAAAGAGACTGAAAGGATTGGGAAATGATTTGCTTACTTCACTTCATGTAAAATGGAAACAAGATCAAAAAGGACAACAAAAGAAAGTACAACCAATCATTAAAGAGGAGTCTGATCTGGATAAGCTTACAAATGGCATTGATTTGTCAGAACAGATTATTAAGGAACAAAAAATTGTCAATCAAGAGAAACGGGAAAAACTGGAGAAAATAGAAGAAAAGGAAATTGATCCTTTTGACAATCCTGAAATTGACTTAACATTAATCTAAATCCAACAATCATGACACGAACATATCAATACAATAATGATACAGCAAAGCATGTATTTAATCAATTACAGAACTTCAAGCAACAAGGAAACACTAAGGATTATGAAGTTCGAATTGATAATTTAACAGTTGTACAACGAACAAAAAATCTGGATAATTTTCATTTGTTTAAGCAATCTCTAAACCAATTTACAGAAGCAGTTAGTATTCTACTTTACAAAGGAAGTTCAAGGAATTACGATAAATATGTCTTGACAAGAAAAACGGAAGAAGAATCAAAGCCCGATTTAGCGTCTGAAGAATATTTAAAACAACGACTGGATGACTGGATTAAAAAGAGAAGAAGGAGATTGATTTTACAAGATTGAAAACCAAAAACAAACAGTTAAAAAAGCAACTTAAAAAGAGCGAAGCGAGAAATGAAACGCTACAAGCTAAAAAGTCAATTGATTTAGATGGATTAATGAAGGTTGTTACTCAAATACCTCAGTTAATCGGAGGAAAAAATGAAACCTCTGAAAAATCACCAACAGAATTAAATGGTATGCCTACGGCAGATTTAATAGGAATGATAAGCGGTTATCGTAAAAATTGGGGAGATGAAGTATTTCAAAGAGTTTTAGGAGTTACTATGACATTAGGCAATGACCTAGAACTTTTAACGGCAGTTGAAGAACTAATAAAAACGAAAGGTGAAGAAAATGGAAAGTAAAGACAAGAAAATATTGACACGAAAAGAAGCTGCGGACTTTTTATCGGTGTCATTAACCACGCTAAAAGCGTGGACAGATCAACAATTATTAACCGCATATAAATTAGGAGGGAGGGTATATTATAAGGAAAAGGAAATCATGAAAGCATTGAAGGCTTTTTAAAAAGAATGAGTTTTAACAATTAAAAATGAGGAGATAGATTATGAGTACAGAAATCAAGATTTTCCAATTAGCACTTGAAAGGTTAATGGAAGAAGTAGAAGAGTTAAAGGCAGGAAATAAGCAACTGCGGATTGAAGTAGACGAACTAAAAGACAGAGAACTATCTGTTGAAGAGGATCAAGTAAAAGACAAGAATCCAGAGAAACTTTTGTTGAATACAAAAGAGGTTCAACAAATATTAGGCGTATGCTATAATACACTTCAAAAGGTTGTTGATTCAGGTAAGCTGAAACCGATAAAAATTGGTCAACGGAGAATTAGATATTCTAAAGTTAAACTAATCGAATATTTAGGAAATGAACAACAAGAGAAAATAGATACTGTCAAAATTAGAATGAATAACTAAAAAAGAGGAGATAGAATATGAGTATGGAAATAAAGATTTTTCAATTGGCGTTGAATAAATTAATGGAAGAAGTAGAATTGCTTAAATCTCAAAATGCAGAATTAAAAAAGCAATTTGACGATTTTGAAGTGCAAAATAAATCAAACACAGTTACCGTTCCTGTTGAACCTACAGTTTCAGAAACAGTTTTGTTAGACACCAAAGATGTATTACGAATTTTAGGTGTATGCTACAATACATTGCAAAAGATTGTAGCAAAAGGTTTGTTAATACCCATCAAGATAAATCAAAGACGGGTACGCTACTCTAAGATGAGAATCTTGGAGTATTTGCGCATGAAGCATCAAACTGCTTAATCAAATAATTTGATCTTAAACTCCTTGGGGTTGGATTCCATTTGTCGTTTTAGTTCTTTGACAAATAACACGGAATTCTCCTCCAAGGAGATTTTGTTATTCTTCAGAAACGTTCTTTTTGGGAGTCAAAATAAACCCTAAATAAGATGATAAAAATATGAGTAAAATGACAAGGTAAATAAACGCCTGATAGGTGGCTTCATAACTCCAATCATCTGGGATGATTTTTTCCATCAAACGAAACTCAGTTCTATAATCTATAAATAAACCACTGTCAAGAAAAAAGAATCCGCCTGCAATAAAAAAGATAAAAAGGATTTGAAACCAGACATGCTTTCTTTTAGATTTAAAAATGAACTGAAACAATGCTCTTGTAACTATCCCCATGACAATACTGACAA
Source organism: uncultured Crocinitomix sp. (assembly GCA_937139035.1). Taxonomy (GTDB): domain Bacteria; phylum Bacteroidota; class Bacteroidia; order Flavobacteriales_D; family Crocinitomicaceae; genus Crocinitomix. The sequence continues at coordinate 3,767 of CAKZPK010000501.1, forward strand.
AAATGCAAGCACCAATAAAAGACGCATATATGGCGTAGATAAATGAATCTGGAAGGACTGAACCAGCAGTAGCCGAAAAAGTAAATAATATTAAACAGAAAGTTAATAACAATCCCTTCAATGGAAGACTAAAGCTTTGCTTTTTAATTTTCTGCAATTTCATAGTTCTAAATTTAGTCAAATTAGCTGTATTTTAAACTCTTTAGGATTGGATTCCATTTGTCGTTTTAATTCTTTGACAAATAACACGGAATTCTCCTCCAAGGAGATTTTGTTATACCCAAATATGATATTCTTATCGGCTAATTTATGTCCTGTAATTTTAGTTAAAATCGTGATTGGAATATAATTAATCAAATTCGTAATAAACGATCTTCTGCCAATGTGCGAAGTCACGAATTTGAAAAAGGCTTTAGTTTCATATTCCTTCTTTCCAAATGAATTTGTAAAAGACAAAGTTACCTCGTCATCAATTTCAGCTGCTTCTATTAACTCTTTCACATATACATTGAATTTCACGTCAGAAATTGGATATGGCGTTTGATTTTCGTTTTGCTTGTAAAAATCGGAAAGCGGTTTCAGGATAGGAACAATAATATCCGTATTCGTTTTTTCAGAAACATATCGAGCGTAATGAAATTCGGTGTCTTCATCTAAATAATGGTGTTGCGGTTTTATTTTGAATACGTCAGAATAGCGACACCCCGTAAATAACAAGGTTAACAAAATACCTTTCACATTTTTCAACTTTACCGACTTTGGCTCATATTCAATCACCTTTTCAATATGACTAAAGTTGAAAAACACTTTATCCTCTGTTACTGGAGATACTTTGTCTAATTTGGATAGTTGATTCACAAAATCGAAAACCTTAATTTGATACTTTCTTGAAATTTCATTGAGTACAGCTTTTAGAACTTTCAATACGCTCCAAACACTATTTATTCTTCCAAGAATTCCTTGTAGCCATGTCTTAAATTCGAGATACAAATTTTCGTCAATATCATCTACGTTAATTTTTCGCCCTTTCAGTTTTTCAAATGTCTGCAATTTATTAGATAAACCGTTGTATTGTTTCAATGTCCCTTCTGATCTATTATTTCCCTTTAAAATTACCTCATCAATGAAGTCAACAATTCGTATACGTTGTTTAACGTCCGATTTCCCTTTGATTTTAAAATCTAATTCTTCTTTTAACAAGGTTGGTGTAATTTCCTTTTTCTCAATTGTTAAATAATCAAACACCTTCTCAACTGTTTGTTCTAGCGCATTAATTTCTGATAATGCTTTTTTATTTTTAGGGACTTTAGAAATATTATCCCACTCCCCTTTTTTGACCTTTATTCCTGTGTAATATTTTAACGGCTTATAGATGTGTTTCTCTTTGAGCGAATCAAATTCTTTGTAACCGAAATTGACCATCATTATAATGAGTGATTCTTCACCTTTTGATTGTTTTAGTTTGTAGCTTATTTTCAATTTTTTCATACCTTGTGTTTTATAACACCTGAATATAGGGAGGTTACGACGAAATCGGGGGCTGAAAAAGGGGCTGAATATTGTACGTTTAGCAATGAATTTCGAAGAATTCATTAAAACTCACTCCGTCTCCCTCCTACTCCACAACCACTATAAACGCTAGAAAAATGAAAATATTTGAATTTTTTTGAGAATTAGTTTTTGTCCCGCTCTGGGCACAGAACGGGATAAGCTAAAAATTGATTTAGTTTGTCCCGTTTCTTTTTGGTCTAAAACCGCGTCAATTCTAGCAATCAGCTCAAATATTAAATTGAATTTTGGGGTTCGACATTTTTTTCCGTCAAAAAATAAATTTTTGGTAAATATCGAACCCACTAATTTCTGCTTGACATGAATTGTAGCCTTATTATAGGTTTCCACAATATTTGACAAGAGGTTTAATCCTGTCTTAGCAAGACTTACAACATCTTTTACCGAAGTATGCAAACCATTCATCTTATTTTCGATCTCTTCTTGCTGAACAGTAAAGCGTTGCTTCCCTTCCATATAGTCTTCTGCCTGTATTTTCTCATCCAGCATCATGTCATAGGACTTTTGTAATCGCTTCTTCAATAATTCTAATTGCTCTTTCAACTTTATTAGTTCTGAAGTATTTCCTTTATTGTTTAATAAGATTTCATTTTCCAATACATGAATATAAAGGTTCAACACATCTTTATTTATTTGAATCGATTCTAACAATTCATCAAAGGCTTTATGAACCTTAATTGCAGAAGCACGTTCTCCTTTACAAGTATTACAATGATAATAGCCATAACGTTTGCCTAATTTCCCTTTTGAGAAACTTGCTGTCATAGCATCACCACAATTATTACAATTCAAAACACCTCTCAACGGAAACTCTTCTCGCATTTTGGTGTACTTCGGAATTGACTTACCCCTAGCCTTCTTGTTTCCTGTCAATATCTCTTGAACTCTGAAAAACAAGGCTTCGCTAATAATCGGTTCATGCACTCCTTGAACAATCTCCATTGGTTCGTCATCTAAAGCGGGAACAACTATTTTTCCCGCATAAATGATTCGTTGTAACATGAGCGACATATTGTTTCTTGAAACTTTTATTCCGCGCTCTTTCAAATCCATCCGAATTTCTTTTTGTTGATCTCCATTTGCTATGCGTTCAAAAAGTTCTTTGATCACAGGTGCTTTAATTGGATCATGCACAATTATATGTCCACCCTCTTGATTTTTACCAGACATATATCCATAGGTTGGTCTTCTTGCCCAACGCCCTTGTTTTAATCCTTGACGTATTCCTCCCCTCACCTTTATTGATCGTCTTTGATTATCTACATCAGGGTTGGCTAGATATATTGTCAACATAAACAGATTTTCAGGGATATTATAATCAATTGGCTGTTCAATAGATTGTGGAACGATCTTCTTTTCTTTTAAATACGCAATCATATTCAACGCTCCCGTCAAATCTCTCGAAAAACGATCCCAAGAAGTGAATAGGACTTCATCAATTTGGATTTCCTTACTCTTGATCTTCTCAATCATTTTTTTCCATTCAGGCCGTTTAAATGATTTTGCTGAATGATCTTCTTTCATAATGTAAACGATTTCATAACTCATTCGTTTACAATGATTTTTTAATTTCTCAAACTGATCATCTAAACTATATCCTTTCGCTTGTTCGTCTGAACTTACTCTACACATTATTGCTACTCGCTTCATCTCTTTTTCTTTTTACGTTCTTAATAATTTCAACATTAATTCGAGCTATTTGCATCAGGTAATTCCTTACTTGTTCTATTTTCTCGTTTGTCCATTTTTTCCCTGTCTCTCCTAATAATTCTCTACACTCTTTTAAACTTAACATTGTTATTTTGGTCTACGTCGCTATCCTTGGGAGTTCCAATAAATAAGGACTTACCGTTCCTAATTGCCCTAGCTTATCTAGTGGCGTTAACTTTTGTATTTAGTCTTGCGTTTTAAGCTGACCACTTTACCATTTTCCGTTTTGTACTGTATTTCTTGATAAGCATTTTTTTGAATCAAATCGAATAGTCGTCCACTCGCGCCCGACACATCAATTTGCTCTTCTGTTTCTATCAATTTTACTTCACCTTTGTTTAACCGAACATTTAAGGATGTAATATTCCCCTCACGCAATAG
>CAKZPK010000502.1 GCA_937139035.1 uncultured Crocinitomix sp.
AATCAGATAGGTACAATTTTGATTCAGCAGCAAGGTAAATTTGAGAAAATTTGTTTTTATGTTCGACTCGAGCATAAGTTATCTTTGCCTCAAATAAAGAATCCTCATCCAATGGTTTTACACGTAAATTGGAGCCTATGTTTTCAAATTCTAAATTCAGTGCTTTATGAAAGCCGCCCGCATTAATTATTTCTGGGTATAGGTTGTTCAATTTTTGATTTTTCTATTGTGCCTTACATTTTCTTGCTGTAAGGTAAGCAAATTGTTAATTAAATTGAGTGGGGTAGAAAGACTGATTGAAGTGGGTAATTGTTCGCTTATGAAAAACAAATGGATTGAAAATCAAACAATGATGTTAAAATTCGCATCTAACTTTCTTTAATTATGCGTATAATTAATTCCTGAAAACGTTGGATTAAAACAATAGAATGATGAAAAAATGGACCGCCTCTTTATTAATGATGCTTTTAGCATTAAGTGTTAAAGCTCAAACAAATGTTGTGTTTTACACCAGCATGGGAAACTTTATGGTTGAAATACGAGAAGATTTGGTGCCAATTACCGGCAATAACTTTTTGGATTTAGTAAATGATAATTTTTATGATGGTATTATTTTTCATAGGGTTATCGATAATTTTATGATTCAAGGAGGTGATCCAACAGGAACAGGGTCTGGTGGTCCTGGTTATACTATTGATGATGAATTTCACCCAGATATGGACAACGCACAAATGGCCATATCCATGGCTAATTCTGGCCCTGATTCGGGAGGAAGTCAATTTTTCATCAACTTAGTGAATAATTTTTATTTGGATTATGATGTTGCTCCGCTTGAATATGCGCATGCTGTATTTGGTATTGTGACTGAAGGTTTTGAGGTTGTGCAAGATATAGGTGGTGTTGCAACCAATGTTTCTGACCGACCAATAAATGATGTGGTAATGGATAGTATTCGAGTAACGGATGATTATGAACCTGCAGGAATTACAAGTTCTGATTTATCGAAAAATTTAGTGAAAGTATATCCAAATCCAATTACTGATAATTCAATCGTTCGCATTGATGCTGCAAATTCTGGTACGGGTCAAATTGAAACTTATGATTCTTTTGGAAAATTAATTTCAACTTTAGACTTAGAATTAATTCAAGGAATAAATCAATTTAATGTTGCGCAAATTCTAACTGAAAACTGTGCATCAGGAATTTATCATTTGCATGTAACAATTGATGGTGCAACAGAGGTTGTACGTTTGAGTGTTCAATAAAAGATTTTTCAGCTATCCTTTTAAGGGGTTAAAACTATTTTGTACCAATTAAAATGAGGCAATTTGTTTAATGCGCTAACATCTGAAATTTCGTTAACTCAAAATTTTCAGAAAGATCTAACATTTTTAAGGTTTCGCACGAGCTGCACAAGTTGAAATATTTATTGACTTGGTTATGTATTACATTTAAGCTTACTTTTGCTTTAATTGAATTGATTTGCCACAGAACCTATCCATAGCAGTTTTACCTTTTAAGAACATGAGTTCTGATGCAGAGAACGAGTATTTTTGTGATGGTATTACTGAGGAGATTATTAATGCCCTTGCTAAAATCGGTTCGTTGAAAGTAACTTCTAGAACCTCTTCTTTTCATTTTAAAAACAAAGAAGTTCCAATAGGTAGCATTGCAGAGACCTTGAATGTAACAACGGTGTTGGAAGGGAGCGTTAGGCTATCAGGAAATGTTTTGAGAATTACAGCCCAATTAATTCAAGCCGAGGATGATTTTCATTTTTGGTCTGAAACATGGGATCGAAAATTGGAAAATATTTTTGAGATTCAAGATGAGGTTAGCTTGCTAATTGCAGACAAGATAAGAGAGAATTTTGGTCATTTTGAGATGGCTGATCATTTGATATTCAAACAAACGAATAATATCAATGCGTATGAATATTCTTTGATGGCCCGTTTTCACAAAAATAAATGGAATCCAGAGGATATCAAAATAGCAGAAGACTATTATAAAAAGGGATTAGAAATAGATGCCAATCATGTTGATTCATTGGTAGGTTTAGCTGATGTTTACAGTTTTATGGCAATGACAGGCGTTATGCCTTTTGTTGAGGCCTGGGAAAAATCAAACAAATTGGTTGAACAAGCGTTGAAGATAGACCCGAACAACCCAGAGGCCTATTATCAAAAAACGAATAGTTCATTTTTTACGGAGTCTAATTTTAATGACGCCTTGAAATTTGCAAAACGATCTATCCAGTTGAAACCAAATTATGTGGAGTCGCAGCAATTTTTATCCTTTCTTTATGTGCTTTCTGGAGATACGGTAAAAGCAAAAGAGCATTTAGATATTGCTTTAGGAATAGACCCTTTATCTCAAGAAACATTGTTCTTCAGTGCATATTTTGATTATATGACTGAAAATTACGCCAAGTCATTAAAGCAATTAGATAGTTGCCTTGAAGCCAATCCAAAAAATATTCCTGCACACTCTGTAAAGTGTTTGTGTTTATTAATGTTGGAAAGGTTTGATGAGGTGATTACTTACTATGATGACATTCAAATACAAGTTGTAGAAGCCGAAAAAACAGGAACACTAGCATTGGGGTATGCAGCCAAGAAAGATCAGCAAAATGCTTTGAAATACTTGGAACTATTAAAAGAGCAAGCTAAAACGCCTGATGGTTTCTCGGCTGATTCATTTGTGTTTATGCTGTATGCCGTTATGGGGGACATTGACATGGCTTTTGATTGGGTTCAAAAAGGAATAGAAAATAAATCTTCTTTATTAATGCTCCGTTATGCTGATCCGGTTGTTGGTTCAATGAGGTTAGATAAACGATATCAAAAATTTCATAAAATAGTTTTTCCGGTAGACAATAATGCTTCTGTAAAGATGGGTAAAAAAGAATTATTGGATGAAAGCTCTGCATTCAATTATCGCTCGAAATTAATGGAGCATATAAAGCAGAACGAGCCCTACTTAGATCCTACATTAACCTTAAGATATTTGGCAGATCAAATTGCAATTCATCCCAATAAGTTGTCATGGCTACTCAATGATAAGCTAGGTAAAAGCTTTAATGAGTTTATCAATGCTTATCGTGTTGAGCATTTTAAACAATTGGCAAAAGATCCGAAAAATGCCCATTTAACACTCGTTGGAATGGCTTATGATAGTGGATTTAATTCCAAAACAGTATTCAATACCTATTTTAAAAAAGAAACTGGTCTTACACCAAAGCAATTCTTGAAAGGTCAGCAATAGCAGCTGTTTTCAACTCGTTTTTTTCTATTATTCTTGCTTGTTAGATCATTCTATTTTGTTCTGATATATAATTCCGAACGGATGGTTATAATCCAGAACTTCTAGGCCGTCTCATGGCCATACATTTGTCCCGTAATCAAGTTGTAATTGCTTAACTAATTGAATTATTAGTAGCCTGAGGCTTAAAAAAAGAATATGAAAAAGATAATCCTAATGATTATAATTTTAATCGCAAGTTCCAGTTTTGGTGCAGTAAACCTCAATTTAAAAAGTGAGGTTGTTGAAAATATTCCACCCGATACAAGTACAGTTGAATTAGAAGTGCATCATCAAGATTTTATTGTTGCGTGTTTTTCTATTAAAGACTTTAAAATCAAGATTAATTACGCTCGAGAACCGCAGCAAAAATTAAGTCTAACAATCAATCATGAATTTTCTGAGATGTTGATTCAAAAAGAAAACACTGAAGAGGGGCTATTCAACTACAAATTCATCTTTAAAAAAGTTAAAACTAAAAACGAATTATAATACCAAACAATATGAAAGCAGCAGTATGTACAAATTATGGTAAACCAGAAGTTATCCAATTAAAGGAGCTTGAAAAACCAACACCAAAAGAAAATGAAATTTTACTTAAAATTCATTCTTCTTCAGTCACCTCAGGAGATGCAAGAATAAGAAGAGCAGATCCTTTTATCATCCGATTAATTTTTGGATTTAAACGCCCAAAAAAGTCGGTGTTGGGAGTGGTTGTAGCGGGAGAAGTTGAAGCGGTAGGAACGAAGGTTTCTAAATTTAAAGTAGGAGATAAGGTCTTTGGATCATCAGGGATGGCATGGGGAGCACATGCGCAATATAAATGTGTGTCAGAAGATGCGACATTATCGGTTATTCCTAAAAACATAACTTATGCTGATGCTGCAGCAATTCCTTTTGGAGGAACGGCGGCTCTTTACTTTTTGCGAAAAGGAAATATTCAAAAAGGGCAAAAAGTATTAATCTATGGTGCTTCGGGAGCAATAGGTACAATTGCCATTCAATTGGCAAAAGAATTTGGAGCTGAAGTAACAGCTGTTTGCAGCGGCATTAATGCAAAAATGGTGAGTGCTTTAGGTGCGGACAAAGTAGTAGATTATACCAAAGAAGATTTTACGAAGAACGGAGTTAAATATGATGTCATTTTTGACACCGTTGGTAAAAGCAAATTTTCAACGGCGAAGAAATCTCTTAAGAAAAAAGGTGTAATGCTACTTGCAAGTGCAAGTATAGGGTTGATGCTTAGAGGGGCCGTAACGTCCATGTTTGGTAGTAAGAAAATTGTTTCAGGTGTGATTAAAGAATCAGCTGAGGATATGGAATTTTTCAAGAAATTGATTGAAGCAGGTAAACTGAAGGCTGTGGTAGATAAAGTTTATTCTTTAGAGGAAATTACAATGGCGCATGCACATGTAGACAAAGGTCATAAGAAAGGAAATGTAATCATCAACATGAATCATTCAGCGTAATAGTTTCAACGCTATTATCGAAAAAAAGAGAATGAATAAATTATTAAAAATATCCTTAGAGTTAAGTGTACTAATAGGAACAATTGTAGGGATATTAACTGACAATATAGGGCTCTGGGTTGCGCTAGGATTAGCAATAGGATCAGGATTAAAATATAGATTTAAAAAAGAACAAAATGAAACCAACAAATAAATTAGCAAGACAATCAGGATTCCTTTATTTTCTCTTAATACCATTTGGTGTTTTTGGAATACTGTACATTCCAATGCAGTTCATAGTGACTGATGATATTAACGCAACCATGAGTAATATTGCGGCAGATGAGTTTACATTTCGCCTAGGTATTGTAAGTGCTTTGGTTACCCAATTGATTCAAATTCTGGTTGTTTTGGCACTGTATCAATTGCTTAAATCTGTCAATAAAAAGGTGGCAGTTTTAATGGTTGTTTCCATTCTTGTAGCAGTACCAATTGCTATGTTGAATGAGGTAAATTATTTTGCAGTTTTGGCATCTTTAGGAAATGGAGAACGAGTTGCATTGTTTTTAGAGCTGCATGAATATGGTGTTATTATTGCACAAATATTTTGGGGTGTTTGGTTGTTTCCTTTAGGATACCTGGTCTATAAATCTGGCTTTATTCCAAAAATAATTGGCGTTTTATTAATGATTGCGTGTTTTGGATATGTGATTGACTCCTTTATGATTTTTTTAGATGTAGACATGGGGATAGTGCTAAGCGAGTTCACTTTTGTTGGGGAATTAGCGTTGGTACTTTGGTTATTGATTAAAGGAGTGAAAACAACATAGTATGAGGTGCTATGTTGTTTTTAAAAGTCCTTTTTAAGCTCTTTCATTATTTCTTTCCATCTGGACAGTATCAAATCAGTATAAACTTCCTTGTCCAGTTCATAAGCACCTAATGCAAATCCATCATTCCACTCGATAAGTGCAGTATCACCGTTTTTAAGAATGCCAAAATCAATGCCATAAGCCATTGTTTTGTTTGGTGAATTTTCAAAAGCGGCTACTGCACTTTCTACTTCACTCATGTTTAGGTTTAAACTAGCATCTCCTTGATAATGCTTAACACCAACAATCTTTGATTTATTTACGAATACTCGATATTCTGCTAGCCATTCTACCACAGTTGAGCAGTACAGGGCTGTTTGTTTTGAAATTGCATTTAAACCATATAAATCTTGATTAGAATTAACTACAAAACCTGTAAATAGTTTGGCTTTGTTTTTTGGTTTAATAAATATGTTGGAAAGCTCTATAGATTCACTTTTCCTCAATAATTCACCAACACTACTTTCCCATACGCGGCGCTTTAAATATGAATGCAGGCAGCTTGGATAAGAATCTGTATAATTATTGTATCCTAACTTTTTTAGAACTGTTTGGATTGTGGGATTATCTCCAACCACAATAGTTGAATTATTAATATTGAGCTGGTTTCTGCTGAGCCTTTTCGTGGTGAACAATTCACACGCTATTCCTCTTGATTCTAATGTTAATTTAATAGCAATATGCTCTGGCTCTAGTTTTCCGTTCCCGTATTCATGTATGTATGCTTTGGTTATCATTGGTATGGTTCAAGCTTTTTAATCCATTTTTATTCTGCCTTGTAGTATATTTTTAATTCGTCATACGCATCTCCAAACAAATCTTGTCCTCTAATTGTCCAATTTGGTCGGTCATAATAATCAAGAACCTCATTGCATAAACTCTTAGTTTGTTCGCGCAAAGGAATGTCGTATTTATAGATGTTGGCTAAAATATCTTCTAGTGCTAACTCCCATTCGCGACCTTGTCTCCACTCCACATCTTTTAGAATTTTAGAAAGAATGTCTGCATTGAATTGATCTTTTTTCAAAAGAAGCTTCCGTTCCTTTTGGAGGTGAGTAATTAGCTCAATTGTTTTCTTTTTTGCAATTCTAGCTCTTTTTTTTGATTCCATAAATGTATTGCAATTTCTCTGTTAAAACCGGAGATTATCTAAAAATATTTACGTGCCCATGAATCGTTCCTTCCATCCCATTTAAGGCTTTAAAATCAATCATCCAAAAGTAAACTCCAGCTGCAAGTTCTGAGCCGTCCCACATAATGTTGAGGTCAGAGGTTTCAAAAACAACCTGCCCCCAGCGGTTTAGAATTATAGTTTTCATGTCAACTATTCCCTTTGATTTGACAGGGGCAAAATAATCGTTAATGCCATCAATATTGGGCGTAAACACATTTGGAAGTTCTAAACTATAACTACAATCTGCAGTTGAAACATGAAAAGTATCTATAAATGTACCTGCATTATTTGTTACTTCAACCCAGTAGGTTCCAGGAGTATTAATTGTTGTTTCGGCTGAATAAGTTCCATTTGACCATTTATAACTTGCGCATGGCATAAATGCACTGTATGTAACACTTGCGAAATCGCAAATAGTTGTATCAGGTAAATTAAGTATGCCAATTGGTTCTGGATTTGATGAAGGTAAATAAATAACCGTAAGCCTAGGGTGTTTTGTTGAATCTAAATGATCGCTAGAAGCAAAAATCATTGCGCGATAAAAATCAGGTTCAATAATTGAAAACATGATGCCACCACTCTCTAGTGGGTTATTTACAATGTCTTGACAAATATTGGTGATGTTAATGTCAAGATAGTCTTGCCCTGTGCTTGTAGATTCGCTTAAAAACACTTGGTTTTCATCCGTTGTTGTGGGTTGGGTATTCCATGTTACGGTGCTTTCGTTCCAAGGTCCAGTTATTCTTTTTAAGACGGCTTGGTTGGATCCGCTCAAACTAGAATGACCGTTATCAGGTGAATCAGGAAACCCATATAAATCTAAATAAGCTTCCAAAACGATTGATCCCGGAGGAATATGAGAAAAGTCAAAGTTTAACAATGATTTTCTTCTTCCTGTGTCACTATTCCAAGTCCATTCTTGAGCAATAAATGATTTTGAATGCCCGTAATTATTAGACTCAGTAGTACCGTATTGACCACTTTGGTTGGATAGTTCCCAAATGTAAGTGTCCTGCCCACAAAATGAGTTTGGTTGAAGTACCAAGGTGTCTTGCGCGGTTGTTTGCAATGAGAAGAATATAATTGAGCAAAGTATGTTAATTATTGCCTTCATTTGGGCTAGGAATTTATCTAAAGATACTTAATTCATGTTTTTAAATGAAACGACATTTCTTTTAGTTTATTTTTATTCAAATTAATTAGATTGAATTTCTTTGGCGGCCAACCTTGTTAATTTGAGTATAAGTAATTGCCACCTTAAAGAGGGGCAATTACTTATTGTTTTTAACTCAGTCGGCAAGTTTAATACTACGTTTTTATGTTGTAAATTTTCTATTTGATTTCTTCAAAAGTGAATACTGAAAATTCGGTGCCTTTTGAAACAGAAAAACCTGTTCCAAATGAAACGCCGTCCTTCGCGATCAAGTTTACCTCACCTTTGGGCTTAGATACAGTCACATTATTTTGAACATTAATGTGGCCGTTACAACCGTAAATGTTTTCTGTTACTTGAGTTAATGAGGTATCTGCTGTAGTAAAAACTGGGCAAGGAAACTGCCAAATCCCTCGACCGTAGGTTGCTACTCTCATATTACCAGAGAGCGCATGATACTCTATGTCCCGTGCTTGGACATTTGGTAAGTTATTATTGATTTTAAACCATCTTCCCTTAGTACCAAAACTCCAATATATACCCATTTGGTTGGCAATATAGCGTTGGATTACCCCTGTTTGGAATTTTGGCGTTTCAGTTAGATAAAATGCCTGCATTGGAGGCAGTTTACCTAGCAGTTTTGTATATGGGTCGTTATAATTATCACTAATGAAGACTTCTGCTTGGCTCCAATCATTACCACCAACAATAAAACTTCTGCCAGCTTTATTTGGGCTATTTACAATGCTAAACAAACTATTGCCAGCTATTATTTCAGGTGAGGTCCATGTTTGGCCTGAGTTGTTTGATTTATAAACCGAGTATTGATTATTCTTTAAATTCATGAAATAAACATTTGAGGTATCAACAGTACCAACTGCAACAAAATTCACATATGACCGATAAACGGAATTTGGCAGATCTACGACCAATTCCCAATCCGAATTGTTGCTCTTTCGTGCAGCTCCTTCACCTGCATTGGTCGTTTTGTACAAACCATTTATAGTGCTTAAATATTGAACATCAGTGTTTTTTTTGTTTACGTCTAGTGAGTTTAACCATAGTGTGTTGCCTTCGTTTGTTCTTGCGTGAAAAATGGTTTGAACTTTAACACCTCTTCCATAATTATTCATGTCTAATTCCAATACATTACTTCTTATTTCATAGCCTTTAGTGGAATCATTTAGTGCATAATGATTAGAGCCACTATCTCCACTGCCACCAAGTGTCCATAATCCACCTACACAACTTTGAGAGCCATTGTCTTGTGTTCCAGTAAATATTCTTTCAATGTTATGGGGGTAACTTTCGAGACCAGTGCATTGGAAAGTTTGTAATCCAATGTTTAAATTGTACCAGTTACTTCCCGCATCTTTTGAACGATAAACACCTCCATCACAAATAGCATATATGGTATCATTGTTTCTTGGGTCCATTGCAAACCCTCTTTGGTCAATATGGATATCTCCATAGTCGGCTGTATGTGTAAAGGTTATTGCCTGGTCAATTGATTTGTAAATATAACCACCACCATTGCCTACATAAATAGCGCTATTGTCTGAAGCTACTTTTAGTGTGTTAAATGATCCATTTGTTGCCGCATTTAATAAAGTGAACCCTGAGTTCTCAGTAGCAGAATAGAGTTTTTCATTAGCAAGAGCATAAACATGATTATTACTGCAATCTAAATCAATGGGAGTGCCTACTGGCACTCCATTAACCTTAGTCCATGAAGTTCCTGTTTTTTTGTAAATGCCATTATCTCTTACTGCGGCAAAGAGAGTTGTGCTACAGTAACTAGTGATATCGGTTACTGTTGAATTGGAAATTCCATGAATGGATTCATTTTTCCATGATTTTCCATGATCCGCGGAAACATATAGACCATTGGAATTGGCAAGAAAAACTTGATTGTTGTGCCAGGTAAAAGCATAACAAATGTTTGGTCTTGAATTATTTGGAGTACTGGATAAATTCCAAGTAAGTCCTCCATCCTCTGTATAGTAAATTCCTCGTCCTGATCCGTTTTCAAAGGTGCCAGTGGCAACAATAATATGATTTTCATTCTTTGGGTTTACAATAACTGCACCTATGGATTGGGATAGTAAATCGTTTGTGGTTATCATTTTCCATGATATGCTATCCTGGTTGGGGTAAGTTATCATGCGCCAAAGACCTCCTGTTGAAAATCCAACGTAAAAAGTTCCATTGGCTGAAAATGTGTGTGAAACAGCTCTCCCAGCATAAGTGTAAGGGTAATCTCGTGTAATGTGTGGCGGCGCACTGCTTGAAGGAAAAGGTAAAAATTTCTTCTCAATTTCTGTATCCAAATTGGTCCAATTAACCTTTATTTCTTCCCAATTTTCGTGCTGGGTATAATATGGTGTTTGTTGGGCTAATGTTATTGAATTGAAAAGAAAAAAATAGGCGAATAACGAACTTATTTGGTAGCGCCGAGAACGACCTCCATTTATTGATTTTTTAAATGACATAGCGATAAGTTTTTAGGTTTTATTATTCTGTTAGGGTAAACCCCTGACAAATGAGGCTGAATTTGCTCCATGGCAATTTTTCTGGTTTGTTAATTGTGACAATTATATTTTCTTCTGATTTAGTAAAGGTTAATGTAACAGTGAGACCACAATCATTATAAAAAATGAGCTTGTTTTTTTCTGAAGTGTCGACTTCAACTCTGTTTCCAACTCCTGATCCACCTTGAGCCATAATTTTAAATTCGTTATGACTAGGATCATAAAGAGCGAAAGCACTAGATCCCTGAGATCCACAACCAGTTGCATGTGAAATGGTTAATGTTGAGTAAAAGTAGCCAAGTCCCCACAAGGTGTCAACAGGTTTTTTGGCGTCAAGTTGAAATATTCTGACACCATTAATTTTACCGTTTACATTTGCAGAACCATTTACGTCTAGTGTAGTTTCTGGAGTTTCTGTGTTAATTCCTACGTTTCCGTTTTGATCAATAGATAATGCTTTGTCTTGTGCAAAGACAGTTTGGCTTGCTAACAAGCCTAAGATGATTAAATGTTTAATTGTTTTCATTAGGGTACGTTTTTGATTTGCCTACTCTTAATGGTTTTCGGCATCCCCACTATTAAATAATAGATTGTTTTTAATACTTCACTTACACCCAGTGAATGGAGAGTTTTTATACTAATTTTTTTGGGTTGTTGTTAGGTATTAAAGTGAATGTAGTGAATTGACTTATAGACTGCTGTTTTTTGTTGCAGGCAAGCATTTTTCGTTGTGGATAAGGCTTTATGTAGCAAATTTTAATTGTTTAAAGCTCTTCTGTTACGATTGTTTGAAGAAAATATAGGAGAGAGAAGGACCTAAAAGAACTTTACTGGTTTAGCGTGAAACGTGTCTAAACTTTTTAATTTTTTACGGAAGAAAATGATTTTTTAATGCCCGTTGCTACAAATAGTTTTCCTCCAACTTTACGTTCCTTTACAGGTAGATATTCTTGATGGAAATTAGTTGTTTTTGTTTTGAGTGTTTGCCAAATTTTACGATCTAAATCTGCCCGTGCAAATTTTTCAACCAACCAAGTGTTAAAGTTGCGTTTTTCCGCAAAAACGTCTACAATCACAATCTTTCCGTCTTCTTTCAGCAGGTCAAGCATTTTGTCTAATACTTGTTCCCAATCTGGTATAACGGAAAGTCCTAAAACGCATATGACGCTATCAAAGGTTATGTCTTTATTTAGTTTTTCTTGAACGAATGAAGGGGTTAATTCTCTTGCGTCTGCTTGAAATAGAGTAATGTTTTTCCAATCATTTTTATCAATATTGGATTGTCCTTTTCTTAGCATTCCTTCAGAAAAATCTGTCCCATAAATTTCTAAATCAGTATTAGCAGCTACAATATGTTTGAAGTTTGCTCCTGTTCCGCAGGCAACATCAATTAACACTTGTTCAGGTACTGGGTCCAACAGTTCTACTGCTCTTTTTCTACTTTCAAAATAGAGTTTTTCTAAAGAAGAGTCGTAAATATTTGAAAAGAGATCATACCATTTCATAAGTTTTGGTTTTTAGGATTATGGCTCGCGGTTTTGTTAGCTGTAGTTTTCTTATTCATGTAAAATATTAAAATAATATTAGGTATCCAGCATAACCAAGCAACAATTTGATAAGCAACAATAAAGTCCTCAAAAATCAATACAAGAATTGGTAACCAAAGCCTTAGTGTTACAGCGGCAAAACATAATGCATAACTGTATAGCATATATGTTTTATGTCTTTGAATTTTACCTAAAGTTATTTGATAGTAGCCAACCACTGTAAAGTAAAACCAACCAATTCCAAGGGCTATAAACCCAATGGAAGAGATTAATCCTCCGGTTGCCGAAAAAGCTATGTATAAACCGCTAATAGCACCTATTATAACGGATAAAACGTATGCATAACCAATTTCCCGGTGAAATGTCCGTAATCGACCTTTTGAAAATTGAATCCAGCCAATTAATAGTGAAATACCACTAAAGGTGATGTGCAAATAGAAGGCAAGTTGCCACCAAGTACTTTTTAAAATGGTTGGTGGTTTTGTTGTCAATAAACCAAATGGCTCTTCTGAAAGAAAATGTACAATTGGATATACGCCAATGAGTAGCGCTAGAATAATAATTACGAATCTCATTAAGTCTATTTTGCAAGTGGGAATCTAGCTCCCAATTGAAAAAAGTATAATAATCCGCCGCGTGAGGCATTATAAGTTGTTCCTCCTAATGTTTGTTTTTCGGTACCACTTAAGTTAAAACTCCAACCAATGCTTGCATCAGTATAAAAGTATTTTTTAAATGGGAAAAGACGTACGCCCACGTTAGGCACTACGTAAGACTTAATAATGGTTGTTTTGGCAGCAGTAATGTTGTCTCTTATCTCGAACCATTCTGGGCCTCCTACAAGACCAAAATAGAGCCCTTTCCTATCAGGCCTGAGGTAGTAGTTTGCAAAAAGTTCAACAGCGTAATTTTGCTCAATGGTAATGTCATCAGCATTTCTAAAAAAGGTTGTTTTAATAAATTCAGGCGGTTGAACTGTAAACCCAATTAGGCCTGTGTGCCAATGATTAAATTCTGCACCCAAAGAACCACCTATTCCACCAAAAAATAAAAAGGGGTAAGTGCCTACTGTCAATTGTAATCTTTCTACTTCTTTGTCTTTACCTAAGAGTATTTTTGAGAGTTTATTTTCAGTTTTTTGTGCATGAACCAGTTGGCATGAAAATAGGACCACTAAAAGGATAAGGCTAATTTTAAATTTGTTTTTCATTGTGCTATAATTTTGTTACAGCACAAAAGTAGATTGCCCAAGGTTGATAAACCGTTGACTTATGTTAAGGTTTTTTTGAAATTCTTGATCTGATTCTGCTAAAGCTTTCAGGTGTAATGCCAACTAAGTTTGCTAAATGCCTTTGAGAGACTAATTGAAATAATTCTGGGCGGTTTGCTAATAAATGTTCAACACGTTCTTCAGGTTTTTGAGAGATTAACGCTAAAGACATTTCTGTGGATCTTTCAGCCACTTTTTCTGCCATAATTCGTCCTAATTGCTCCAGCATTGGTGACTTACTATAAAGTTGATTTAAATCTTCATAAGAAACACAGAATGCTTCCGTATCTTTTAGTGCTTGAAAACTGAATTTAGATGGAACACTCTTATTGAAAGAAACAAAATCAGTTATAAAACAAGGGCCTACGGAAATGTCACAGGTAATTTCTTCACCATTTTTGATATGAAAATGGCGAATTACACCTGATGGAATGAATGCGATAAAACCGCACCTTTCCCCCTCTTTTAATAAAAACTTTTTTCGCTTTACAAATGTTGGTTGAAATGCTTGGCTAAGTATTTCCTTGTCTTGTGCAGTTAGCTCAACAAAATTAGAGCAGTATTTTATTAAATCTGAATGCATTATTCTTGCGGTGTAAATGGCGTTGCCAAAATTATGGTAGAAGTTACTTTCTATTTTCGTCGTCAAACTTAGCTTTCATTGTTGGGTTTCCATAAGTCAACTTTTTAATGGTTAAGTCTTCTGCTTTTTGATTTGCCAAACGGAACTGATTTTTACTAGTTGTCAATTCTTGCTTTACCTTTTGCATTCTTGCAATTGATTTATCAATCTCTATGATTGCCTTGTCAAAATGATTGGAAGCTGACAAGTAGTTCTTTGAAAAACTATCTCTGAATTTAGTAATCTTATCTTCAAAATTTGTAATATCAATGTTCTGATTTCTTATCAAATTCAGTTCTTGTTTGTATTGCAAAGAGTTCATTGCTGCATTGCGAAGAAGCGTAATAATTGGTATGAAAAATTGAGGGCGCACAACATACATTTTTTTGAATTTATGTGAAACATCAACTATTCCATTATTGTAGTATTCGTTTTCAGTTTCCAAAAGTGAAACTAAAACGGCATATTCACAGTTCTTAGCTTCACGGTCTTTATTCAGCTTTGCGAAAAAATCTTCATTTCTTTTTTTGGTAGCAGTTTCGTCATTTTCATTCTTCATTTCAAACATAATCGAAATGATTTCATTCCCTTCGTCATCCATTTCTTTATAAATGAAATCACCTTTAGTGCCGCCGCTTGCATCATTATCTTTTTCAAA
>CAKZPK010000503.1 GCA_937139035.1 uncultured Crocinitomix sp.
AGATATTACCTCCAAATCAAACAAAGTACCATCCATCCAATGCGTATTTTCAATGGCAACAATAGCAGTTTTATTATTAATTGCAGCTATAATTTTTTCATTCCAATTCGTCGACCGATCCGCAGCGTTTTCATCTGGTGAGATTGTAATGAGATTCATTCCTTTTTCTCTACAAAGGCGTTCCCACACATAATAATTACTCGGGAATTCATCTTTTACCACAATAACATTTTGTCCAGCAGTGCAAGGAATATTTTGTGCAGCAGTACTCAAACCATAAGATGCAGCTGCAACTATTGCTATTTGATTCGCATCAGCTGCATGAACGAGTTGTGCAATTGACTCTCTCAATTTAGGCAACATATCAAAAAAGGAACTTTTATCAATAGTTTGAGGATTTCGTTTACTCAATAATCCTTCAACTCCAGCTGCTTCTACTGACTTCAATAAAGGTGCCATGTAAGCACAATTAATATAATGGATGGCTGGGTCCAACGAGAATAATTCTTTTTGACAAGTTAATTTCATGCTTTTGTTTTTTTCGGTTATTACTCTTGAGACTTACCAAATTTAATTCGATCCATACTCAAGTTTTTTTTCTTGCATTCTTGTGTGCAATAATCCAACGGTTGACTCAATTCTTTCTCCGTTATTCGAATAACGTCACCTTCAATTACCTTTCCGCACCCATCACATCTATACCTAGTTTTCCGTTCATCTTTAGACCGCATATAAATGACCATATTCACAATAAATATGATAACTGAAATACTGATAGATGCAATAACATACAACTCCATTATCCTCTCCTTCTTTCTAATAACGACATCATCATAAGTCCTAAAATTAATCGTTCGTCCTCCCCTTCTTCTAATTCGCCAATTTTTTCTAGCTTAAATCGACGACCAAAAAATGATTTTTCTTTTGACAATCGCATGATCGCTTCTTCATTATTGGTACGCTTAATACCATATCTTGGATTAAACATATAACCTGTAAACATAGATATGATTGGAATTTCACATAAAAGTGCATCCCAAAATTTTGCCCAAGGATTTTCTTCTTGAATTAAAAATTCTGGAGTTTTTTGTTCATCATAGATCTCATAATGCGCTTTAAGCAAAGACTTTGCTCCTTTACGTCCAACCTGACCAATAAATTCGCCTTCATCATTTGCAAAAGCATAACAAGCATTAAAATCTATAATTCGATCTGCTTTTATGGTAAACAATACCTCTTCTTTTTTCTCTGATGCAAAAACCTGAATGTCTTCCTTTAACTTAAATAATTTACTGCGCACATAAACCAACGTTTTACCGCTTGCATCTTTTGCTATAAAATCATTGGACAATGTTCCTATTTTAAATTCAAAGCGCAACGGATAATTATAATCACTGATTTTAGTCGTGTTTACAACTGTACCTTTATTATCTAAAATTTCATCTGATATTGACATATTGACTAATTTCTGACTAAAATAACTGTACGCATTGATAAATCAAAAGGATTAAAGACAGTTTATCAGTAATTTCATAAATACACCAAATAAGCTCTAGAAATTATTTTATAAATCTTCTTTAGACTCGTCCACCTCCTCTAAAGGATTACCTAAACGTTGTGGCTGAGAAGCCCAAGATGCCATATTTGCAATTTTTTCAAAAGAACCCTTCTCTCCAACAAATTTTGGAATTGATTCTACCTCTCTGTTTATTGTAGGATTAGAAACATAGCCACCTCCTAAACCATTCGCTTTGATTCTTCGTCTTGGAGGACTTGGTGATCTAGATCTTTTCGATTTATCTGTCCTTTTAAGACTTCGAGTTCTTCTCTTTACACCTTCACGCACAGTGTGCACTACCTGTGCAAGAAGCAATCGATTTGGACCATGCTTATCTGCTACAGGTTCAATTTTGCCTATTCCTTTTAAATGCGGCGTAACTCCTGTAATATATTCACTGTTAAGAATATCCCTTCCGGTTGCAGAAACCTCTAAATGCTTTAACAAAACAATATTCACAGCTTCTTTTGCAGATTGCGCCTTGAGAATAATGTTAAATATTGCCCTCATTTCATTATGAGCTCCAGCCTGACCTTTACGTTTACTTGGGCTTGATGCAAACCCTGTATGCAAACCTACCTCTCGTTTCCCTATCTTTCTTTTATCACTTTTATCTGCGATTCTTCTAAAAGATGTTAATGCAGTTGATGATCTTGCACCGCTTTGCAATGCTCTCATTGCTTCATCTCCTGACTTTGCCACCTTTCCTCTATAATTAGTAGGAATAAACTCATGCAGTCCTGCTCCTTTATTACCTTCTAATTGGTCGTGCTCCACAGCAAGCTCTCTAACATGCGATTCAGGCGGATTTTTCCCTAAAGCCTGACTCTTTGCTCCGCGCTCTCCCATAAATTTACGCCCAGCCTTTAAAAATGGAGTTACTGTACGATCTTTTGATTGCTCATAACTTTCATCCAATAATTTAGGCGCTCCTTTTCTATTCCATTTTCCTTTGGACGAATAAATGAAAAAAGTCTCTCCATCTCCTCTTAGCTTAACTCTATTATCAATTTGTACTTCAATTTGTTTGTACACCTTGTTTGTATCAGTATCCAACCATAAAAAGTTTTTACCTCGCTTAAAAACACATTGCACAGTTCCTATATTAGTAGCCACGCCATTTCCATTTGACTGTGGTTGAAAACCGCTTTTACTTCGATTATCTTTTAAATAACTACTTGCTTTTGAAGTTTTATTCGGCGTGTTTGAAACTTCTTTGCTTTGTTTAGCATTTAGGTACTTTACTTCTGCCATAAAACCAATTTATAGATATCTGATAAGAATTAAAAGAAAGAATTTGATTTGAATACGATTTGTATACGCCAAATTACAATGACCAGCCTATAGGGGGCATTCATAACAAAAACGACAACATTATAATAAACGCAACCAATAAAACCACCAGTACTATTCATTACTACTTCCAAAATGAAAAACGGTATATTATATTCGGCTGCTTGTAACTTACTGCGTTAATTGAACTATATTTTAACCCATACGTGATTCAAATTAGCATTTAAAAAGTGAAATAGTATTGCCTATGGCATTAGAAAAAGCATTAAATAGAGTGACTTATGGTGTAAGGCCTGAACAATTGAAAAAAGCCGAGGAACAAGGTTGGACCAACTGGGTTTCAGATCAATTGAATCGTGTAGATGATGACAGTGCTTGCAATCAGTTGATTAAGAACTTGACCTATGACATGATCTATAAAGACGGGTCACGAGAAAAAAAGAAAGAGGTTGCTCTTTTTCGCTATTTTGCTTCTTCCTCCGAAATTTGGGATGCTCTAAAAGATCTAGATAATACGCCAGAACATATATTACAAGCTGGTGCAATTGAAACAGCTTTAGTTACTTGGAACAAAGCGATACATAGTAAGCATCAAATTTTTGAAATGCTTGTGGAATTCTGGCATAACCACTTCAATGTTTCTGTTCAAACCGAAGATTATATTGCGGCTTCGTTTTCTATTTACGATCGAGAAGTGATTCGTAAAAATGCACTTGGAAATTTCAGAACCTTTACCGAGCAAGTTGCTAAATCGCCTTGCATGTTGTTATACCTAGATAATGCTTTCAGCAAATCTGGTCCTGCAAATGAGAATTATGCACGTGAATTATTTGAGTTGCACACACTTGGAGCAATGCATTATTACAACCATTTATATGACGATTGGAAAAATGTACCTACTAATGCTGATGGAACTGCAATGGGATATATAGATGAAGATATATATGAAGCCGCAAGAGCATTTACAGGTTGGACAGTAGGCAGTGGAACAATAGACTATGAAGTAAACTTGCCCAGTACCGGAGAGTTTCACTATTACGATCAGTGGCATGATCATTATCAAAAACGCATATTAGGTACAGAATTTAAATCGCACCAAAATGCCATGGAAGATGGGATGCAAGTGCTTGACTTAGTTTGTTATCACAAAGGAACGGCGATTCATTTATGCACAAAACTTTGCCAATGGTTTATCAGTGATACACCATCTACAGAACTAATTAAAAACGCTGCTGAAGTTTGGATGCAACATGCAAATGCAGATGATCAAATTCTAAAAGTGGTGGAATTTATTCTACTATCAGAAGAATTGATGCAAAATTTAAATACCAAAATCAAACGTCCAAATCATCTCGTTTTTTCATTAGCTCGAAAAATTGATTTGACTCCTGGAATAGAATGGGTATGGGTGCTTGCTGAAATGGGTTGGAAACAATTCTCATGGCCTTTACCAACAGGACATCCAGACAAAGCCAATTATTGGATCAATTCAGACATGTTACTTAAACGCTGGAACTGTGTACCACTGTTGCTTTACTTAAATATGGAGCAAGGAAACAAAACATGTTTAATGGATGAAATTCTACAATTAGAAAAAACGGATTTAGATACATTAATCAACTATTGGTCAGACCAGTTAATAGGCACAAAATTGTCTGCAGATATTAAATTAGATATTGAGCGCGAATTGTTGATTGGAATGGAAGAAATGAAAGGCCTAGAATGGTCCATTTTAGCTGAAGAACATGCTGAAGGACTTGAATATAAATTATTGCAACTAGTTAGCATGATTGCATTAACACCACAATTTCATAAGAGATAGCTATGGAGAGAAGAAGATTTTTAATAGGATGTGGCGCAGGTGCTGCACTACTTGCATCAAGCAAATGGAGAATGATGGCTTCCCCTTTATCAGGTTTATTGCCAGCAGACAATGAACATACCTTTGTACTTTTATTTTTACGCGGAGGCTGTGATGGCTTGCAATTAATCGCCCCTTTTTCTGATGAGCATTATCAAGATGCACGGCCAAACTCTTTGAAATTGACAGATGGGCAAGGATATAGAATCGATCAAGAATATCAACATACTGGTTTTAGTTTTCATTCAGAAGCTTCTGCATTAAAAGAGCTATATGACAATAAGGATTTAG
>CAKZPK010000504.1 GCA_937139035.1 uncultured Crocinitomix sp.
ATGTTCTCTCTTATTATTAGTTTTAATAGGTGGAACAAATGTTTTTTCGCAAGCGATCAATGACCCAGGTGTCCATACTGAAGGTAGCTATACAGATGCTCAGATGGATGTAATGCATGCAGGTTTAGAAGGAGTTCATGCTTTTGCCAAAATTGAATCATTTGATGGTGCTGGATATGTTCCATCTACTTCCGAATTCTGGCCAGAAGGAACTTGGAATAGTGGTTATTTAAATTCTTATAATGCAGGTGGTTATGCAAAATGGTATGAGGAAGGGTTTAGTAACCATCCACTGATAAGAACGGAAAGTAAATATACCTTAGGCTATTTGCATGCGAATAGAAGTTTAACAACTAATACACACAACGCTGATTTTCAAGAAAGAGCCTTAAGTGGCATAGAAAATTTAGTAAATACGCAACGGCCAGATGGTAGCTTTATTTGGTGGCGTTATCGCCCTTCCGAAACTGTTGCTAATTCAAATGAATTAGTAGATGGGAATGAATATGCAATGTATACAATTGGCTTTGCACTTAAAGCACTTTCAGAAGGTTATTGGTATAAGAAATGCCATTTGGGACTTCCCGCAGCTGAAGTCAAAGAAGCGGTTATTCGTTGTGCAGATTTTGTTGTGGCTAACTTAGAAGATGATTTAATAGCGTCAAGTAATGCGAATGAAAGAGGATTAGTTGGTTGGGGCATGGCAACGGCATATAAAGTGACGGGAGATGTTGCGCATAAAAATGCCGCAATTACTTTGGCAAATCGAATTATGCTTTCTCAATTTCCGGAGGGAGATTGGGCCATTGATGGTGGAGATGAAGGGACTCCTGCAATTCCTTTAGGAGGCCCTAAACCTATTCAAGAATGGATTGCCGGAGATTTTGACGGAGATGGAGAAGATGAGCTTTTACAGAAATATTCACCAACTCAAATTTATTTGCAGGATGATGATTTGAAATTAGGTAAGAATAACCTCTATTATGGAGTTCAACATTTAGAAAAGTGGTTAGTTGGAAACTTTGATGGGGATCCGGAAGATGAAGTTTTACACAAGTTTGTTGGTAGTCCGTACATCTATATTTGGAATTACGGAGAAAACTTTGGTGTTAATTCAATTTATACTGGTGCCGCGCATTTAGAAAATTGGATTTGTGGAGATTTTGATAATGATGAAGTTGATGAGGTTTTACAAAAGTATACAGGTTCTAACACGATTTATTTATGGGGAAATGGAGACAGTTTTGGTGCAAATAGTATTTATACTGGAGGAGCAATGATAGAAAACTGGTTAGTAGGGAATTTTGATGGAGACCCCAATATAGAAGTACTACAAAAATATGCTGGAGGCACAACTATTTATCTTTGGAATGATGGTGCCACTTTTGGTGCAAATTCAATTTATACTGGTGCGCATCATATAGAAGATTGGGTAGCAGGCGATTTTGATGATGATGGTAAGGATGAAGTGCTTCAAAAATATGTTGCTTCTACTTATATCTATTTATGGGATGAAGCTTATAGTTTTGGTGCAAATTCAGTTTATACAGGAGCCCTGCATATTGATAAATGGATAGCAGGAGATTTTGATGGAGACGGTGAGGACGAGGTAGTTCAAAAATATGATGGAATCTCGGATATTTATGAATGGAATTACGGATACGGCTTTAATGCAAGTAAACCTTATGATGGGCCACAACATACCCAAAAGTGGATTGTCGCAAACTCAGATGGAGGTGTAAAAGATGAACTATTTCAAGTTTTTAGTGGTTCAGACAGAATCTATCATTGGAATAATCCGATAAATTGTATGGGGTGCTACGCAATTTTCAATCTCCCAGAATTTAGCATTAAACATGATAGTAGAATGCAATATCATTTTTTCATTCTCGGAGCACTTATAGAGACATACAGCATCACCTCTGGTTTGACAAAGGATAATATTGCTCAATCAATAAAAAAAGGAGTCAATCATGTTATTGCAAGCCTAGACCCAACACCTGGTAGCTCGAAAATGAGTAATTACTATTATGATTCTGACCGTAATGTCTTACCGCTTTATGTAAGAGAACAAAACATGTTCAATAGTAGAGAAGCGATTCAAGTATTACCACAATTGGTATACTATGCCAAGTCAGACCCGTACAATTTTACGGTAACGGATAAGGATCGTATCCTCAATTTAGCAAATAGAATGGTCTATCTTGATTTGCCAGGATATGCTTATTACAAAGACTATATGAATGCTATAAATAATGATACCTATTTAGATTATTATGGAGGTTGTGATGAAGGTGTTTTTGTTGAATTGGTGGACGATCCGATAGAAGTAATATATCACAGAGGAAAGGTAGATGAATCAGAAGAAAAAATAGCGTTTAAACAAATTGTATATCCTAACCCAGTTCAAGATGTTTTAAATATCTCTGATCGTAAAAACTTTCTTTATGTAGAGGTATATAATGCCATGGGAATGTTAATCTCTAAACATAATTCAACTCGTTTGAATTTAGTGGATTTAGCAAGTGGAATGTATATGCTTAAGATCTATAGAAGAAGTGCAGAAGAGGGGGGGCAAGATGATGTAGAAGTACAAACAGAACTGATCATAAAAGAATGATTTTTTAATTAAAACAGTTATTATGAGTTTGTTTTGAGACGTATCGTTCGAAGTTTATTGCTTTAGAACTCTGCCTATCAAATAATGAAATTGCTTGAATTTTCAATAAAAGACTTCCATTTTGGAGGTCTTTTATTTCTTAGGGGGTAATAAGTAGAATGGTGCTTTTAATTATTGTCTATTTAATGGATACAATGCTGTTTAGTTAAGTGACATAAGAAATGTTACTCAATTTTGAACCGCCTGAGAGTTTAAAAAGTCATGATCTTAAACTCACTATTCTAAACATTCGATTTCAGAGGTGTACAGTAATTAGATATAGCCTAAATTTGGTTGATACAAAAAGCACTATATTTGGTGAGAATGGAAGGGCGAAATGGCGATTCAAATGCCGTATATAAACACGATCGAAAAAAAATGGTGCGGCGGTTTTACCCCATTTTATTGAACGGTATCAGAACCATTCTTACACCTGTAATATTTATAGTTTTCTCCTATTTAGTCGTTCGGTTTCATTCTAAGTCATTATGGGGTGGATTTGTTGATTATTTACTGTTTTTTTACTTAGCAACGTTAATATACAACTGGGGAAGCAAAGATTTTTTATCTCGTGCATTTAGTGAAAAACCTAAAGAATTAATTCATGTTTGGCAGGTTCATTTCATGGCTCGCCTTCCATTGTTATTGGTTACTCTAGCAATTGTTCCGTTCTTTTTTGAGACAGAAACACAGCTTTATTTTATTCTGTGGTTAATTGCAGGCTTCATTAATAATGCATTTATTCCCGTTTACACTTATAAGCGTGATTTTGGTAAAGTTATACTCACCGAAATTTTAAGTTTTTCATTGCTTGTCTTCCTCCTTTTAAGGTCTGTGCAAGAATTAACGGTTGTAGATTTGGTGTATTATTATGCACTTAGCCAAGTTTTAAAAGCGGTTGTGTATGCACTAATTTATGCTTCATATTTCCGCTTTTCAAAGGTTCAGTATGATGCACGGCTTTTACTTTTAAGCTTGCCATTTTTTTTAATGGGATGTGCAGGATTCATGCAGTCGAAAGTTGATCTTTATTTATTTGGTTTCTTTCATAACGACGCGCTTTTAGGAGAATATCAGATAATTTCTGGCTTTTTTATTTTTTCTCAATCCATTGCAACGATTTTGCTTTTGCCTTACCTAAAAAACATTTATAGAATGAAGGCACTGAGTATTCGTTCGTTGAAACAGCGTATGATTTGGGTGGGGTTTGTGTTGAATGCTATTGTTGTAGCAGTTATTTATTGGGCATTAAGTCTGTTTTTTAAAATTGAATTATCATCACTCGAATTATTGGCTGGGTTCTTTATCGGGTGGCCATCCTATGTTTATGTAATGCACATTTTTTATTTGTTTAAACAGAAGGCAGAGCGCACTGTACTTCTCATAAGTTTGGTTAGTTTATGCTTTAACTTTATTCTGTCATTAGTTTTATTATCTTTGGATGTAGGGATTTTAGGAGTATTAATTGCGAATTCAATAGCACAAATAGTTGCCATGTTCCTCTACCTCACAAAAAAAATTGATGACGACCTATTTAAAAAAGTTAAATAAAAAAATTGCTCCAAAAAATTTCTTTTTTGCGCCAGAATGGGTAGTTCTAGGTGTTAATAACGTCTGTAATTTGCATTGCAAAATGTGTGATGTAGGGAATCAGAATTTGGAAAGTAATTTTGCTCAAAATTTGGTTGGAACGCATCCTTTAAACATGCCAGAGGATTTGATTTTTAAGATTATTGATCAAACTGCAAAGTATTATCCTTCAGCAAAATTGGCTTATGCTTTTACTGAACCATTGGTTTATCCACACTTGGCTTCATCACTATTATATGCGCGTGAAAAAAACTTGTGGACAACTGTTACAACCAATGCTTTAACATTAAAAAGTAAAGCCCCGCATCTATTGGCTGCCAAGTTAGATGAGCTTTTTGTTTCATTAGACGGACCGCAGGATATTCATAATGAAATTAGAGGGCATAAAAAGTCATTTCAAAAAGCAATTGAAGGAATTGAGGTTTTAAAAGCAGACGAGAATTGTCCCAAAATAACTGTTATTTGCGCCATTACAGAATGGAATATTGGAGAACTAGTCAACCTTATTGAATCCTTAAAACATTTGGGGGTAGATGAATTTGCGTTTATGCATACGCAATTTAATAGCCTTAAATCAGCGCAAGTGCATAATGCATCCAAATGGGGAGTTCATTATCCATCTTCCGAATCAAATTTAGACATTATAGATTTTAGTAAAATGGATTTAGATCTTTTGCTAAAAGAAATTCATCAAATAAAGAATGCCGATTATCCATTTACGACCTATTTCTCTCCAGAAATAACAGAAATGGACGAATTAAAGCGCTATTATTTAGAGCCTGAAAGAGTGATAGGAAGTCATTGTGGTGCTGTTTTTAATAGGGTAATGATTAAGTCTGACGGAAGTGCGATTCCAGCACATGGGCGTTGTTATAATATGACCATTGGCGATATCTATAAAGAAGATTTAAATGATATCTGGAAATCAGCAAAATTAAAACAGTTAAGAGGAGACTTGCATAAAGCAGGGGGACTATTTCAAGGATGCAGTAGATGTTGTAGTGCTTTTTAAATCAGGTAGAATGCTGGAAGATAAAGAACTGTTTGATAATGCTGCCCCGTCCTATGATTTGACTTTTACGAATAGTCATATTGGAAGACGTCAACGTGATCGGGTTTATTTTTGGTTGTCAAAAATTGATTTTTTCAATCGAACGAAATCGATATTTGAAATTAATTGTGGAACCGGAGCGGATGCCAATTATTTTCATGAAAAAGGATTAAAAGTTACGGCGACAGATCGGTCAGGTAAAATGATTGAAGAGGCTAAGGCTAAAAGAAATAAAGGCATTCATTTTTATCAGCTAGATTTTTCAAAATTAGCCGAACAAACTATAAACGCAGATGCTTTATTCTCAAATTTCGGAGGATTAAACTGCGCATCAGGTGAGGAGTTAAAAGCAATTGCAACCACTGTAAGTGAAAAGCAAAAAAAAGGAGATTTAATTGTCTGGGTAATAATGCCACGCTTTTGTTTTATGGAAGGACTTTATCTAATATCTAGATTTAAGTTTGGACAACTTTTTAGAAGGAATACAACAAAAGGTGTTGCTGTAAATGTTGATGGAACTGCAGTTGAAACATTTTATCATTCACCACGATTTGTAAAGCGTATTTTAAAGAATTCATACCATATTGAAAAGGTTAAACCTGTCGCATTCTTTTTGCCTCCGTCTTATTTAGAAGGTTTCTTTAAGAATAAATTGCCCTTATTAAACTTCTTAAACCGATTAGAGAAATTGGCAGGACGTTTATCCTTTTTGTCAGGTTGGTCGGATCATTACATAATAATTGGAGAGAAAAAATGAGCAT
>CAKZPK010000505.1 GCA_937139035.1 uncultured Crocinitomix sp.
AATGACACAATATATGCACCGTGTATCAAGCTCTTCAGTTGCACTACCCACTGATTTATGGTATCCTATTTCGGCAGGCGTTCGTCCACAAAGTGCTGACCAAGTTGCGGCTGGTTATAACTTGTATTTACCAAAGCTAAAATCATCTTTCGTCGTAGAAACCTACGGTAAGTACATGAAGGGACTAACGGAATATAAAGAAGGAAGTAATCTTATTTTGAATGATAATTTCGAAGAATTATTAGTACAAGGACGCGGCTGGAGCTATGGCGCCGAGTTCCTATTAAAAAAAGATGAGGGGCGTTTAACCGGTTGGTTGGGCTATACCTTATCATGGACAAAACGTCAATTTGATGAAATCAATGATGGTAAAGCCTTTTTTGCCAAGTATGATCGACGCCATTACTTAACAGCTGTCGGAACATTTGAATTATCAAAACGAATTTACTTTTCTGCCGTGTTCGAATATGCGACAGGAGCAAGGTTTACACCTATTACAGGACAATACGCTCAGCCTAATGCAGGCTTAACAGGTATAGAAATAATTCCAATTTTTGCAGAAAAGAACTCTTATAAAATGTCATCATCTCACCGCTTGGACGTCAATTTTGTATTCAAGTCTAAACCAGAAAAAAAATTCCAAACGGAATGGCATGTAGGAGCATATAATGTTTACAACAGAGCAACGCCTTATCAAATTAAAATTACGCAAGGAGATAATGGTGCTATGAAGTATACACAACCTGGCCTATTTGGCTTTATTCCATCTGTTGCATTTAACTTTAAATTTTAAAATCATGAAATTGAAAAACATAATATTTTTAATACTCCCAATTGCTATTATCTCTTGTCGACCAAAAGATATTGACATTAAAGTTGAACCAAGTGAGTCTAAACTTGTTGTATTCTCACATGTTATACCAAATAGTTATATGCTTGTTTCATTGACAAAAAGTTTCTCGGCACTTGAACCGCAAGAAAATGTAAATGTCGAAGATTTACTAGTGGGCGGAGCGGATGTTTCAGTAAAATTTGACGGTGAAACGGTTAATTTTTACGAATTATCATATGGATTATATGCAAGTTTAGAAACACCAACAACTGCAGGAATCAATTATGAATTTACTGCAATTAAGGACAATGATACGATAACTGCATTGAGCACCATGTTAGCACAGTCTACATTTGAAACAGTTACTCCAATCATAACAGAAACTGCTACTGACACTACTTCATCAATCAAAGTTTCCTTTAATGACAACCCTTCAGAAGATAACTGGTACATTATTAATGTTTATAAAAAAGGGGCTGCTGATGCTACAGATGGAATTGATGGAGTTAACTTTTTTGGAAACGGCTCAAACGTGTTGGCTAAAACTGTACTTTTAAGTGATGATGAAATTCCAGGAATGTATGAATCAACATTGAAACTTGACAATGTTCATCATTCAGACAGTATTGTTGTAACATTATCAAACATTGGAGAGGAATATTTTAATTATTTAAATTTAAAACAAGGAACAGGAAATGTTTTTACGAGCTTAAATTTAGAACCTGTTAACTATCCTAGCAATGTAAATAATGGATATGGTTTTTTCAATACACATTATCCTGATATTAGATTTTATGACTTGTCAGAGTTCTAACTAGAAAAAACAAATTAGAATATTAAAACCGCACAATGAAAAACGACCGCTCCAAACAAAACACAAGACCAATTGTAGAGGTTCAACTAAGCAATAATGATACGCCATTAGCAGTTTTCACACATGCAACATTGCGCCCCGTTTTAAAGCAACTTCATGCAACTATTTGCGCTGTAATTGATAACGATAAAAATTTAAACTCCTCTAATTTATCAATAGATAAGGAAGCACAAAACACAGCTTACCTAAAGTCTTTTCTCCAAAAAAATACGGAGACTAGAAACCTAGTTATTGGCGCTATTATTGGCAATTTTTCTGCAGAAGAGTTAACCTTTTATTTACAACATCAAAAAGAAATAAACCGAAGAATTATTGAAATGGTAATTACGAGATATTTATCCCAAATTACAGAGGGTTACGCCACGAAATAGTTCAACCCTAATTCGTACGACTTTAATCCAAATCCAAAAACGCAGCCTATACAAACCGGAGAGATTAATGATTCATGCCGAAATGATTCTCGTTTAGTAATGTTAGAGATATGAACTTCTACAACGGGAGTATCTACAGCAGCAATTGCATCTCTAATTGCCACAGAAGTATGTGTATAACCTGCTGCATTTAAAACGATTCCATCCCAATTAGTTTCTTGAATTTTATTCACTAACTCTCCCTCCAAATTACTTTGAAAATAAGCCAATTCTATGGATGGAAACTTTGTTTTGAGTTCCACAAAATAATCTTCAAAACTTTTAGCACCATAAGTTTCAGGTTCGCGTTTTCCAAGTAAATTTAAATTTGGACCATTTAATACTAAAATTTGTTTTGCACGCATCATGGATCAAATATAGGAAGGATTATCAAAGTTATTTGAAAATTGAAAAATCTTTGTCAGAGAACAGTATTCTTGCATATTTGCGTGACTATGATAAATTAATGCAGTATTTGGAATTAACCAACAACGGCAAATCTCCCAAGGAAATTGAATTATTAGACTTGCAGGAAATGATTCGTTGGATAAGTGAAATGGGGATTTCAGCACGCTCACAAGCCCGCATAATTTCTGGGCTACGTAATTTTTTCTTTTTTCTGATTTTAGAAGATGAAATAGAAATTGATCCTACTGAATTACTAGACTTACCTAAAATTGGAAAAAAACTACCCGAAGTTTTAGATAAGCATGAAATTGATGCCTTACTAGGAGCTATTGA
Source organism: uncultured Crocinitomix sp. (assembly GCA_937139035.1). GTDB lineage: Bacteria > Bacteroidota > Bacteroidia > Flavobacteriales_D > Crocinitomicaceae > Crocinitomix. Next base: position 2,858 of record CAKZPK010000505.1, read on the forward strand.
TCTTTCTAAAAATGAAGGGCACCGCAATCGCGCAATCATTGAAACACTTTACAGTTGTGGACTCCGTGTTAGCGAATTAATTGGATTAAAAATAACCAACCTTTATTTTGATGAAGGTTTTATTCGCGTTATTGGAAAAGGAAATAAAGAACGCCTCGTTCCGGTAAGCCCTTCAGTTGAAAAAGAAGTAAACCTCTATCGCAATCACATTCGAGTACACCAGGATATTAAACCTGGGCATGAAGATATTTTATTTTTAAACAGACGTGGCAAGCAGCTCACGCGTGTTATGATCTTCACCATTGTAAAACGCTTAGCAGAAACCATTGGTTTACATAAAAACATTAGCCCGCATACATTTAGACATTCCTTTGCCACGCACATGGTTGAAAACGGAGCCAATTTAAGAGCGATTCAAGAAATGCTAGGACATGAATCTATTAGCACTACAGAAATTTACACCCATTTAAGTGATGATTTATTGAAAGAGGCCATCACCACCTATCATCCAAGAAATCAACATTAATTCCCAATTTTATTGACTAATTTTAGCGCTATGTCTACGGATGAAAAATTCATGCAAAGGTGTATTGAGTTAGCCCAACTAGGTGCTGGATCAGTTGCCCCTAACCCAATGGTTGGTTCTGTTGTTGTTCATAATGGAAAAATTATTGGAGAAGGATATCATGAACAGTATGGGCAAGCTCATGCAGAGGTAAACGCTATTCAATCTGTAAAAGACAAAGCCTTGCTTAAAGAGGCAACCATTTATATTAATTTAGAACCTTGCGCCCATTTTGGAAAAACACCGCCGTGCTCTGATTTAATTATTGCTTCAAAAATTCCAAATGTTGTCATTGGTTGCATTGATTCTTATTCTGAAGTTGCAGGAAAGGGCATTGCTAAAATGTCTGATGCTGGAATAAATGTAAATGTTGGTGTATTAGAGCAAGAAAGCCTAGCATTAAACAAGCGTTTTTTTACTTTTCACAATAAAAAGCGCCCTTATATCATCTTAAAATGGGCACAATCTGCCAATGGTTACATAGATATTGATCGTGCCAATAATGAAAAGGGGGTGTTTTGGATTACGCAACCAGCAACAAAAGCTCTGGTTCATAAATGGAGACATGAAGAAGCTGCAATTTTAGTTGGTAAAAACACGATCAATGTTGACAATCCATCACTTACCTGCAGAAATTATGAAGGTAATTCACCTATTCGAATAATCATTGATCAAAAAATGAGGTTGGATTATGGTGGATTTAATGTTGGAGACCGTAAGGCTCAAACTTATGTTTTAAGTGAGAAAGAGGTTATTTCAAAAGGAAAGCTACAATTTATAAAACCAGCAGATTTCACTATAAAATCAATCTTAACAACGCTTGCCAATTTGGATATACAGTCTGTAATTATTGAGGGAGGAGCAACAACCTTAAATCATTTTATAAATGCCGATTTGTGGGATGAGGCCAGAATCCTTACTGGCGTTAATTCAATTCCAAACGGTACACCAGCTCCTATAGTTCAAGGAATTGTAAGTGAAGCATATGCTTTCGGTAAAGACCAGATAAAAATTATTGCACATGCTTGATTTAGTTTTAGGAATATTATTTTTCAATGTCATCCTCATATTGTTCAAGTTATTTGAGCGTTATAAGGTTGATAATTTGCAAGCAATTATTGTTAATTATCTTGTTGCAGGATCATGCGGATATATTTATGCAGATAATACACCTGCATTAAATGAATTGGTAGAGTTACCATGGATTCCGCTAGCAATTTTAATTGGATTCATTTTTATTACTGTATTCAACTTACTGGCAAAAGGTGCGCAAGTTGTAGGAATGGCAATTGCTACGGTAGCCAATAAAATGTCAGTAATATTGCCTGTTATTGCTAGTTTCTTTCTATACGGCGACACAGTATCTTCATTTAAAATTATCGGAATTTTATTAGCCTTATTAGGAGTTGTACTAAGCTCAATTGAAAAAGGTAAACTAAGTTTTGATAAGAAATATCTGTGGCCTATCCTGAGTATATTCTCTGGTCAAGGAATAGCAGATGTGCTCTTTACTTACGCGCAAAAAAAGTATGTTGAAAAGCCGCCACTATTCATTTCAGTATTATTTCTGACAGCATTTGTTTCTGGTTTGATTATTCTTGGAGTACAAGTTGCTCAAAAGAAACAAACGCTCTTGCCTATTAAAAAGCTAGGAAAAAATGTTCTTTGGGGAATTGCTTTAGGAGTCCCTAACTTTCTAACATTATTCTATTTTTATAGTGCATTGGACAATGGATTTATGGAAAGTTCACAAGTCTACCCCATCCTAAATATGGGGGTTATAGTTCTCTCGGCGCTTTCTGGATATTTAATTTTCAAAGAAAAATTGTCTGTTATTAACTGGTTAGGAATAGCAGTTTCAGTATTAGCAATTGCAGCCATTAGCGCAGGATGATAAAATAAATCCTAAATTCGTTTCACTAACAAATTCATGCATCAAATGAGAAATTATTACTTCCTTCTTTTATCCCTTTTTATCATTAGTTGTGGAGAAAACTCCAATACAGAAAGTCAAACACCTACTGAAAACGAGGTTGACACTACTCAAGCAACAACTGAAATAGAAGTTGAGGAAGAATATCCAATTCTTGTTGAATTCTCATCACTGGATAGAATAACTATTTCTGGTGCTATCTATAAAATTGATGAAACCTCTCCCTCTATTTTACTTTGCCACCAAGCCGGGTACAATAGACACGAATATGATGAAATTGCACCTAAACTAAATGATTTAGGATTTAATTGTATTGCTATTGATCAACGATCAGGTGGTGTGTTAAATGATTTTACCAATCAAACTGCTGATAGAGCAATTGAAAAAAACTTACCAGTAGAATATGTTGATGCCGAACAAGATATTGTAGCTGCCATTGATTTTACTTATGACTATTTTAAGCAACCAGTAATCCTGTGGGGAAGCTCTTATTCATCTGCCTTAGCATTGCACATTGGTGCTACAAATGACAAATTAAAAGCAATTGTTTCGTTTAGCCCTGGTGATTATTTCGGTGATAAAAAACCATTACTTAAAACCACTATGCTTGACATGGATTTACCTTACTTCATTACTTCTTCAAAAGGTGAAGCAACTGCCATAACAGATTTTTTAAAAGGAAGAAGACCAGGTAAAAATCAAATTCAGTTTATTCCAGAAGCGGATGGATTGCATGGTTCTAAAGCTTTATGGGAAAACAATCCATCTCAGGAGGAATATTGGAATGCAGTCAAAGATTTTTTGACCAATTTATAATTTTCTGAATCGCAATTGGGCAAAACCTCATCTTAAACACCTAGTAGCTAATACCTAATTCATCAAAATAAGTTAGAAAAAGGGCTTTTTTATTTGATTTTTTGATTTTTATTTTCGTAATTGAATCTGTGATATCAAACAGATATTGCCTTCGGGAAATTTCTCGAAACCAACCCAAAACAAATTAATTATGAAAAAATTTTTACTAGCCTGTCTGGTTTTAACTATGACAATTGGTGCAAACGCACAACTAGTCCCATTAAAAGTTTACAACGGATCTGCAATTACATTAGTGGTTCACAGCGTTGCCGTATTAGGTACTACACCAGCGTGCGGTTCTGGCGTTGGCGCCACATCTGCTTCTGTAGGAATTGCTATTCCACCTGGTGGCATTATAACAATTGCGCCTATTGCTCCTGGAAATCCTAATGTTGATTGGGGTGCTGTTAAAATTTCTAGCGTATCAGGATCTACTGGAATTGGTGCAGTTCACCCTCATTTTCACTCTTGTTTTGGTACAGGTGGAGCATGGGGAACACCATTATTAACTGATTATTGGTACGGAATTGGAGCTACACCATTTCAAGTATTAAAAATATACTAAGATTGACCACAAAAAATTGATTACCCGAGAATCCAATGATAAAAAGAGAGCGCTTTCGAGTTGCTCTCTTTTTTATTTTCAAGATCTAGCTCCCCTAATAGGACCACGAATTAGTAAACGAATTGAAAAAATCGAACCCAAATTTAAAGTTGAGATTTACAGAAGGTTCTCCATTTGATCTTACAACATAAAAAGTGCTCAATTTAAACAACTGTCTTTTAATCTTAAAAATTCGCTCAATACCTGCATAAAACTCAACATGTGCATAATCATTCTCTTGAATAAACAATGCTGCAGCACCTGCAACCAACTGCAATTTCAATTTATTAATAACAGGAATTTTATTCATGATTGCCCCATTGAAATGATGAATTGCAAAGGCTTGTAAATATGGCTGCGTTGTATTAAAAGTAGAATCTAATAATTGCATTGTCATTAAGGGTTGCGAAAAGAAGAATAAATCAGATCCTCTAATAAACTTTCGCTCAATGTATTGAACTTCGCTAGCCGTTTTACCAAAGAAGGTTCCAGCTTCAACATCCCACTTTAAATCTCCAAAGGTTCCAAAATTAACCTTATCAGATGCACCAATTTCTAGGAAATTAAAATCAACATCACTATTCAACAAATTTGGCACTCCTTTTTTATACTTAACGCGCAGTTCTGGATATTGCGTTCCGATCACCATTTTCTTATTTCCTTTTAAGATGTACTTCTGTTTAAAACGATACAATAATTCCAATTCAAAAATAGATACGGTATAAGTTTCATATGGCTCAATTTCTGGCCAATTTAATGCCTCCCCCAACTTTTCGGCCCACGGCGCTTTATCAATGCCAGAAATATCCCGTCTGGTAGAATAATCAAATGTGAAACGACCATATAAACCATTAAATATTTCATAACGTTGTGTGATTCCAAAGAATGTTTTGCGCACATAATTTCCACGGCTCAAGAAATTGGTAACTGATTGTTCCATGGTTACAAAATCATATTTGTCTCCACCAGATATTTTTAAACTTCCGAAGTGTTTCGGTAAATATGTATATTCAACCCCCAACTCTCCTTTAATGTCTTTATTTCTAAATCCATAATCAATATTACCGTCCAATTTAATGGCTTGTGCATTTTCAAACTCTTTTGAATACATCCCTCCTAGCCTATGTCGGTATCCACCAATTCCAAACGGTTGCACTTGCGAAATCAAAGGATTAATAAAAATCTCTTGTTTTTTCTCTCTATTTCTGAACCCTACTCCACTCAAAATAAAATCCCAAAATTGAAGACGGTTATATTCTGTATTCACACTATCAACATAGGCATCACTTTCCAACAATTTGGTAATGCTATCTTGCTCATGAATAAATGCTAACTCCTCCGGCTTTAACTGTATTGGTCTAATTTCAGCCCAATATGCAGAGTCCTTATTAAAAGCCTCTTCATCATATTCCATCACCACATTCTTAAACGTTTTTTGATCAAATTCCATGTCAAATTCATATCCAGTATGATTGACACGAGTATTTCCCATCACAATAAATTGACCATCATTTATGGTGTAGGTAAATTCACGTCTTTCTACGACCCACTTCCCATCAACCTCTACAAAGTCTTCAATAATTCTGAATGCCTTAAAATAATTCATAGCAGATGAATTAATCGACAAATCCATTGATTTAACAACCCACAAACTATCAATAATAAAAAGCTTTCCTGAAAACAAAGCTGCTTCTTTAAAACGAGGTTCTACCTGAATGTCATAAATCTTTTGACCATCTTCAACAAAAATATTGTTTAATGAATATTTGTAATTTATAAATGCATTTGCAGCCAACGGAGAAACTATTGGATTACTAGCAACTTTAGGCAATTCAATTAAATTTTGGTAAAGATCAAAATCTCCATCCTCAACTTTCTCAAAAAAGATATAAGGGTTGTATTCTATTACTTGTGAAGGCAAAATACTATTTGGATCAGAAAAATCTGTAGATACAACTACCGAACTATTACTTTTTTCAGCGTAATCATTATGTGCAATAATTGTTTCTTTATAAGTATTTCTTCGTTTATATCGCGTAATTGAATTCGACTCAATAAAGTTCATTTTTTGTCGCAATTGAATAGGCGTTGTTTGCGGGTTTGAATTGTCTTGAGTTTGTAATTCTCGTGCGGCTTTTAACAAACCATTTTTCTCCTCTTTCTCTAAACTTGTTTTAATGTAAGTTTTACACTGGTAAGTTTTGTATTGATTACGCATGTTTTTTTT
>CAKZPK010000506.1 GCA_937139035.1 uncultured Crocinitomix sp.
ATTCAAGCTATCATTAGAAGAACCATTTGACCAATTGTAAGTATATGGCGCTGTTCCTCCTGTAGTATTCACTTGTGCTGTTCCATCACAAGACACAACATCAGTACAGTTAATATCCGCATTAAAGTTTCCTCGTCCTGCGATACAAGCTGGTCCTGTTACGGTATAGTTGAACCACCAAGCAAAGCCGTAATCTGCGTCTTTACTGTTTGCTCCAATACCTACTTGCATACCATAGTTGTAGTTAGCTGGTCGATGTGCCAAATTCAGTACAGTTCCAGTATAAACTCCAAGACCTGTTAAAGTATTAGATTTTGTAACATCCATGATGTAATACGTCCAATCAAGATAATTTTGTCCAGCAGTACCAGACTGATCTCTGTAATTACGACCTAAAGCAGACCAACTTGTCCAATCCATTCCATTTGTGAAGTGTACATCAACTGCAAAACGTTTTGTTGCATCTGAATTATTCACAATTGTTCCTGTAATTCTAGCTGTTCCATCAGGGTATTCGTATAATCTACCTGAATTGTTTTCAAAAATGAATTTACTATCAGGTGTATTCGGTAGATCTGGTAATTTAATTGCATGTCTATTGCTTCTCCAAGCAGTTGCAATACAAATTGTACTATCAACACCAGGATTACAACTTACATCCGTAGTCGTCACATTAATAGCTAAGGCAGTTGGCTCTGTTATTACAGTAGTCAAAATTGCCTCACACCCATTTGCATCCGTTACAGTAACAAAGTATATTCCTGAGAATACATCTAATAAGGTCATATCAATTTCTCCTGGTAGTGCTACCATTCCGGCATCAAACCATTGATATGTGAAAGGTGGATTTCCTCCACTTGCAAAAACAGTTGCATTACCATCAGCAAGCGAACAAGTTGCGTCATTTGAGAACATACTACCTATAATTTCAGAAAACCCGTCTATTACAACTGGTTGCAATCCTGTAGAACAACCATTGGCATCTGTTACTTCAACTGTATAGTTTCCTTCGCATAAATCAACTACTGAAGGACCTGTACCTCCAACAACTGGTACACCGCCAATCGTTAACCATTCATAAACATAAGCAGGTGTTCCGCCAGCTACAACAATATCTCCAGTACCATCACAGAATTCGAAACAACTTGCATCTGTTGAGGTAAGTGTAAATGTTAATTCTGCTGGTTCTGTTATGTCTACTGTGGCAGATGTTAAGCTACATCCGTTTGCATCTGTAATTACAGCATAATAACTGCCAGGACAAAGGCCAGTTGCAGTTGGATCTGTTATTCCGATAAGCGCATCTGTAATAGCATCATACCAAACAACTACATATGGTGCAACTCCTCCGCCAACAGTTACTGTTGCAGTACCGTCGCAGAAACCAAAGCAAGTTACGTCAGTGCTTGATATTGGTGCTGTAATTGGAATTGGTTCACTAATAGTAACGTCTGCCGGAAGGGTAACTACACACCCATTAGCATCTGTTACTTCAACATTGTAATTTCCTGGGCAAATACCTGCAAGTAAAGGTGAGGTTTCTCCCGGCATTAAAACACCATCCATATACCATTGGAAAGTAAATCCTCCTGCACCACCAGATGCATTTGCGATAATTGAACCGTTGCAATATCCGTTACAGGTTACATTAGTTGGGTCCACTGTTAAAATGATTGGATCAGGGTCTGCTAAATTATAATTGAATGTTTGCTCACATCCCGCGTCATCTGTAATCGTTACGGTCCAAGTTCCAGGTCCTAAGTCCAAGGCTTCGTTTGTTCCATCTCCATTAGGAGGTATTGGTGACCATGAGTATGTATATCCTGCTCCTGAACCTCCTGTTGGTGCAAGTATAATAGTTCCATCTGCATCTCCCGAACAGGTAATTGAAGTGATAGTTTCATTTGGAAGTATCTCTGCAGGACTTCCAATAATTACATTTTCTATAGTAACACATCCTGAGCCATTAATTACTTCTACAAAGTACTCGCCTGGGCAAAGATCTGTGATGATTGAAGTTGTAACACCAGTAGTTAACCCTGTTACGGCATCATACCATTCTTGCGTACAAGGTGGGTCGCTACAAACATAAGTTGCTTCAGCAGTTCCGTCACATAGCCCAAAGCATGTAGCGTCAGTAGATGTTACAGTAACATCTTCACCTGAGATATCTGATATAGCAAAGACTTCTGTAATTGTACAGCCATTATCATCTGTTATAAGTACAGTTACAACACCAGGGCAAAGTCCAGTTGCATTGTTTGTTCCTTCTCCTCCAAGAGGGTCAGGAGTCCAGTCATAAGTATAAGGAGCAACACCACCTTCAACATTTACAGTTGCAGATCCGTTACATAAACCGCAGGTAGCATTGTTTGAGAAAGTTGATGTGCTAACAATTTCTGGTGACTCATTAAGTATGAACGTAGTGTCGATTGAACAACCTAATGCATCCGTTATTGTTAATGTGATAGGTCCAGCACATAAATCACTTGCTGTAACTCCTGTTTGACCATCTGACCAATTGAGGGTATATGGGGCTGTTCCTCCAATTGGGGCTACAGTAACTTCACCTGTGCATTCTCCGAAACAGAGCACATCTGTTAGGTCGGTCATATTGGCGAATATAGGGTCGTTATCGATTATGTCAAATGAAATGGTGGTGTCGCAGACTCCAGCGTCTGATATGGTGACTGTCCAGGTGCCTTCGCATAGGAAGTTAGCAGTTGGTGTTACTTGTGTTAATGGATCATCCCATAAATAAGTATAAGGAGGGTTATTTCCATCTAATACAACAACTGTTGCAGTACCGTCACAATCGCCAGCACAAGAAATATTTGTTTGACTTGTAACAACAACCCATGGAGAGGCTGGTGAGGTCATATCAATAGGGCCAAATGTTTGAACACAACCGTTTAAGTCAGTAATTTCTAAATTGTAAGTTCCAGTGCAAAGGTTTTCTAAAGAATCATTTGTTTGGCCAACAATTGGTAATCCAAACTCATCTAACCATTGGAAGAAATAGACTCCTGCTCCTCCGCCTGGTACTACCCAAATAAGACCATCACAATCACCATAGCAAGAAATTGTTTCTGTATTAATTATTGCAGTAATTTCAGGTGCGTCATCTACAGGAATACAGCTACTAGTTACTGTACATCCATTGTCGTCTGTCACAACACATTCGTAAGAACCTGGTGGTAATCCTGTAGCTAATGGATCTGTTTGTCCAATTGGTAATCCAGTTGCACAATCAAACCATTCATACGTATAAGGAGGTGTTCCGCCACTTGCGATTACACTTGCCGTTCCGTCCGTATCTCCAAAACAAGAAATTCCAGTTGATGCTTCAGTATCAATAGTAACTCCTGGTTCTTCGTTAACTGTAGTAGTAAATGTAACAATACAACCTGCGTCATCTGTTACTACAACTTCCCAAGGTCCAGCACATAATCCAATGGCATCAGGTGTACCTTCTCCACCGCCAGGCAAAGGAACTCCCCAATCATAAGTATATGGAGGTGTTCCCCCTGAAACTACTACTGATGCTGTTCCGTCGCAAAGCCCTTCACATGTTACATCTGTTGCAGTGATTGTTCCTGTAATTTCTTCTGGTTCATTAACAACAATTACTTCAGTAGTTACACAACCTGAGGCATTTGTAAGTACTGCTAAATATTCGCCTGCGCATAATCCAGTTGCGGGGCTGCCAAAAATACCGGTGGTTAATCCCGTTATATTATCAAACCATTCTAAAGTATATGGTCCGTCTAATTCAACAAAAGTTGCAATGGCTTGTCCGTCGCATAGTCCGAAACAACTAACGTCAACAGAGTCCAGTTCTAATACTTCAAGTGCAATATCATCAATACTAACTACTATTGATTCGACACAGCCTGCAGCATCTGTAATGGTGACGGTATAGGTGCCAGAACAAAGCCCAGTTACAGAAGGTGTTCCGTCACCAGCTCCTGGATCTGGATCCCAGTCATATACGAAACCTCCAGCACCACCTGTCGCAGTAATTTCTGCTGTACCATCACATAAGGCACATGTAGCATCTGTGGTGGAAACAAGGGAAGGTATAATTTCAGGGAATTCGGTTATTTCAATATCTGCAGATTGCGCAGTACAACCATTTGCATCTGTAACAATGCAATAATAATCTCCTGCACATAAATCAAAAATGGAATCATTGTCAACGCCTAATGCTAAATCAGTAGCAGCGTCAAACCATTCAAAAGTGTAGGGTGTTGTTCCTCCAGTAATTGTAACGTTGGCAGATCCAGTGCAATCACCAAAGCATGCGCCGTCTATTAAGTCAATATCAATTATAAGTTCCTCAGGCTCAACTAGCACAAATGTAACAGTAGTGTCACACCCATTATTGTCGCTAATTACTGCGGTGTATGTACCTGCGCATAGTCCAACGGCTGTAAAGGTTGTTTGCGCTAATGGGTCATCCCATAAAATGGTGTATGGAGCAATGCCTCCGCTATTAACTACAACAGTTGCTGTTCCATCACAATCTCCAAAGCAAAGTAGGTCAACCTGGCTTAGTGTTAAATCAAAATCTGCAGGTTCATCAATGGTTATTGTGGCAGTCTCAATACATCCGTTATCATCCGTAACTGTTACTGTATAAGTTCCGGCGCAAAGGTCACTTGCCAGTAATGTTGTTTGTGCTAAAGGGTCATCCCATAGTACTGAATATGGAGGTGTTCCTCCTGTAATCACAACATCTGCGGATCCATCACAATCTCCATTACAAAGCACATCTGAAATAACATTAGCATCTAAAATTAATTCTGGTGGACTAGTAATGTCAAAAGACATGGTTGTGTCGCAACCTTCAGAATCTGCAATAGTTACTGTCCATGTTCCAGCACTTAAACCAGAAACATTAGGAGTGCCGTCACCAACTGGTGGTGTAGGTACCCAAGTATATGTATATCCAAATCCGCTACCTCCGCTTAGAACTGTAATGTCAATTGCACCGTCTGTATCTCCAAAACAAGATAAATCAGTAATTACTACATCAATGTCGTATATTTCAGGTGAATCAAGTGTTATTGTGTTTTCACCTGTACATCCATTGGCATCTGTTACGGTTACGGTATAAGTACCTGCACACATGTCAGATGGAGAATCAGTATCTCCGCCCGTTCCAGGCAATGGTAACCATGAATAAGTATATGGAGCTGTTCCTCCTGCACCAATGGCAGTTGCAGTTCCATCACATAAATCAAAACAAGTAGGGTTAGTTCCTGATACTGCTACCGTTACTGGTGCTGGTTCTAATACTTCAACCACTACTGGTGTTGATTCACAACCGTTATCATCTGTTACAATGATTTGATATTCGCCTGGGCATAAACCGCTGATAGAATCAGTTGCACCTACTCCAATACCACCAGGAAATGTTGTCCAATCAAAAGTATATGGTGGGGTTCCTCCAGTAATGTCTACATCTGCTGCACCATCACAAACACCAAAACATGAAACACTATAAACATCAACCGTCATTATAAATGGAGGCGGCTCGCTAATAGTGATTGTAGCACTTGTAGCTTCGCAACCAGTGGCGTCTGTTACAACCACAAAATAATCTCCAGCACATAATCCTGTTGCGGTTTGGTCTGTAATACCCGTGGTTAATCCTGTTCCGGCGTCAAACCATTCGTAAGTATAACCTGGTACTCCACCCAAAGGGTTTGCAGTGGCTTCACCGTCACAAAGACCATCACAACTAGCATCAACAATTCCATCAACTGTTACAGTAAGTATTGGTGGGTCGATTATAGTTATGGTTGTGTCAAAATCACATCCGTCAACATCTGTTATTGTCAGGTCAATGTCTCCTGAGCAAAATCCATCTCCAGGGTTTGTGTCGACACCACTTGTAGGGGCAGGACTCCAATTAAATGTAAATGGACCTCCATTACCTCCTGAAGGATTGACTAAAATGACCGCATCACAATCTCCATTACATGTTGGAGGTGTAATGTCTGGATTTGCCACAATTGGAATAGGGTCTGAAATAAATACGGTATCATTGATTGAGCATCCGTTAATATCTGTAATAACTACTGGGTTGTCGCCAACACAAAGCATGGTTGGGTTAGGAGTTGTTTCACCACTTGCTGGCCAAAAAATTGTTAACGGTGAGGTTCCACCAGTTGGAAATGAAAATGCCTGACCGTCACAAATATCTGGACAAGATGGATTAATTGTAACAGGCGGATCAAATGAAAGAACCGGAGGCTCGTTTAAGTCATCACTAATTGTACATATATCATATAGTCCTGGTGCCAGTTCATTGGATGAATCTGTTACAGTTATTGAATGTGAGCCCACACATAAATCTGTGAATACATTTGAGGCGGTAAATGGTGCCGGGTCTGGTCCATATCGATAAGAGAAAGGCCCCGGTGTTCCTGATGCGATAACGGTAATTTCACCATCACATGAATCAAAACAAGAAATATGTTCGCCATTATAATCAGATGTAATAAATAAGTTTAATTCAAATGGAGGTGTGGTACAAAAAACCGTTGCATCCCTGGTAAGATCTCCATCTCTTGTGAATTCTTGTAATTCTTCTGGGTTAACTGAGTCGCAAAGTACAAGGTAAGTTGCCGTGCTACCAATATTTTCTGCTTCTGGAACAAAGAAATTATCTAATACCGAGATGTGTGATCCTGTGAAGTCTATTTCAACATCAGAATTTTTTGCATAAATAGCACGTGCGTGAACCGTGTATCCTCTCGATTTAAATATACCTGAATTAAAATTTATATTGTAATTTTTTCCTGTTTTCAGGTGGCCATTTAGTTGCCATTCACCTTCATCAAAATAAAGGTCGGTGTAAAAATCATTTCCATTTGTTTTTATCGTTGCGGGTAAAGGGTTTTTATTTTTCAGGATCAATTTTCCTCCCAAATAGAGTCCTGCATTTGTATGCATGTTTAAGTCACCGCCAATTGTAAGGTCTATGTTTGAACCATGAAAAGAGATGTATTCTGAAGAATTGATATCCATGGATAAGACAGATGCATTGTCAGTCATGTGTACCATTGAAAAATCTTCCGTAAAGGATAATTCGTCAAAAATAACGTTGTCATGGGCACTAGGAATTGTTCCTGTGGCAGCACCGCCTGAAGTTGTAGACCAATGGCTGCCATCACTCCAATTCCCCGAACCATTTACCCAATAGAAGTCACCTGAATAGGCAATATTCGACCATATGGTAAGTATGGCAAGGGTGGTAATGAATAGTTTCGCGGGTATTGCTTTAATCATAGTTTGCAAATTTACGTACTCCCTGTGTCTGGTAACTTGGTGGAAGCTGAAGTTTCTGTAACGCGTATATATTTAAACGTATTGTAGTCGTTAAAAGTTGTTTTTACTCAAATGTGGCACAAGACGTTGTACTTGAATTTCCATAGTTTGAGCATGAATTAAATCCTCCGGTAATTTCGTGTGTGTACCAAATGTTTTTGTTGAGTTTGGATATTATAAAGTCAAATGAATACCCAACTGAAATGAAATTAAATAGTTTTACTCGAAACTGCGCTGTAACTGCATCTGTGCGCCTTAGTCCAACTCCAAATGATACTTTATTATCAAGGTTAAACAATGCACTCAGGTGAAAATCTACAGGAGTGTTAGCCGTTTTCATAAAAAAGAATGAAGGAACAAACACCCATTTTTTTTCTAACTTAATTTGACGACCTGCTGTCATATAAAAATGTCGTTGCAATTGTGATTCAGGCCCAATTTGGTCAAGTCGATTTCCAAATAGGTTATGAACTGAAAATCCAAAATAGGTTTTTTTATCCGCCAACCAAACGCCTAATCTTCCGTCAGGAAAAACTAAAAAGGATTGACTTGATGTAGGAACTGCAGGATCATTAAATTCGGTGGTTAAATTGTTGGTTGAAAAGGCGGCTTGTTTAATTCCGAAAGAGGCACCAAAAGAAAGTCGCCAATCTTTATTGATTGGTAAATGAAGTGCATAAGAGAGTTGGGCTTGCAAAAAAGAAAAAGGACCAAACTTATCGCGATTAATTAAAACTCCAATTCCACTTTTAGGTCCAAATAGATTTCTTTTTCTTTTGCTAAAAGAAAGTGGACCGTGCGCATTTACAAAGCCTGTTTGTGGTGCGCCGTCAATTCCAACCCATTGAAAACGATATCCTGTTCGAATATCAATGCACCTTTTAGTACCAGCAACTGCTGGGTTAAAATTGAATTGATTGAATTGATATTGCGTGTAATGTTCAGACTGCTGTCCTTGAGCAGTAAAAGCCCCAAAGGCCAAAATCGATATGATGATTTTAAAATAGCGCAAGGTTATCGTATTATGTTTAAATAGCCCTTATACTCTGTTGATTCGGCATCATTAAGCCGAACAACATAATAATAGGTTGAGGTTGGTAAATCTTTTCCTTTAAAGGTTCCGTCCCACCACTGTTCTTCTTGTGTATAATTAACTGCTGAAAAAACAAGTTGACCTGAACGATCATAAATGTTAACCTCCATATTTGGAAATTTTTCACTGTTTAAAATATGCCAGCGATCATTCACATTATCACCGTTTGGTGAAAAGGCCGAGTAAATTGTTATTACGTCTCCAACATAAACTGTTACGCTATCTGTTGCGTAACAACCTTCATTTTCCATTGTTAAAAAATAGGTTGTTGTGCTAATAGGGTTTGCAATTGTGTTTAGAGTTGTGGTACTTGTTAAACTTGACCCCGGGGCCCAACTCGGACTTCCAATACCTGAACCAGATAGGTTGGCCTGTTCACCTTCTTGAATGACTTGGTCAGGGCCAGCTTCCGCCTCAACAGGTGTAATTTCTAAGTTTAAAATATTTGATGTTGCTGTTTTTTGGCAAAATTCACCGCAAGTAATTGTTAAGGATAATGCACCGTCCTCGCTTAATCCACTTGTTGAAAATGTATTGAAAGGAGAAGAGAAAATAGAAGAACCATTATAAAACCACTCATAGTTTGCAGTGTCTCCACAATCTGTTATGATCACATCAATGGGTTGATCATAGTTTTGGCAAATTGTTGTGCTTGTTGTTGCAATGGATACAGTTGGGTCAGGTGTTTCAACCGCAGTTCCGGAAATGCTTATGTCAAAATCACATTCTGATGGAGAAGTAACACCAACACTTGAGCCGCTAATTTGTACATAGTAAGTTGTGTTAGGGTCTAGGACAATGAGTTGTGTAACGTCAAAATCTACCCCAGAATCACCACAGTTTGATAAAGGGGTGTATGGAGTTACGCCACATGCACCACCTGTTTTGTAGAAAAAAGCCTGTAGGTTTTGTCCTACTGTAGGGTCTGGATTAAAGGATAAATTTGTGAAGCTAACTGTTGCATTTCCGCCTACAGAATTGGTGGTAAAAACATACCAAACTGTGTTCTCGGGAGTGTAACAAAAGTTATAGTCAGAAGCCTGCGGTGTAGCGTCAGTAGTGGTTCCACTTAAAGTTATACCTGGACATAATCGCTCGGCATTATCGCAATTGTCATTGGCAGGCTGAGCAAATGCAGCATGAGACAATAGCGCAATAAAAAGAGAGATGTATTTGTTCAATATCATAGCTTTTAAGGTCGAGCGTAGTGCATAAATATACGTAAATAATAGTTTGGAGTTAGGCGGTTTTGCTGAAAAAACGAGTTGAAATAGATAAGGCTTAACATACGAACGACGAGAAGTGTGCATTGAAAGATTAAAACGATTAAAATTTGAAAGAAAAATGAGATGATTTGAGATTTAATTCGATCAGTACTCGGCGAATTTATAGTATCTTAGTGCCTAAAATTTATAAAAATGAGCATAGATAATTATAATTACACGGTTTCTGAACGTTTCATGAAATATGCAAGAATCGATACTGAAGCTGATCCAAATTCAACAACATTTCCATCAACATTAAAGCAAAAAGACTTGGCAAAAGTTTTGGTTGAAGAGCTTCTTGAAATTGGAGTAGCTGATGCTGAAATGGATGAGTGGGGTTATGTTTATGCAACAATTCCTGCTACACCTGGAAGTGAAAACGTACCAACTGTTTGCTTTTGCGCGCATATGGATACAGCACCTGATTGTAGTGGAAAAGATGTGAAACCGATTTTGCATCCTAATTATGATGGAAATCCAATTACATTGCCAGACGATAATACGCAAGTAATTACAACTGAAAAACATCCTTATTTAAAAGAAAAAATTGGAGATGATTTGATTACTGCAAGTGGGTTGACCTTGTTAGGTGCTGATGATAAAGCAGGAGTAGCTTGCATTATGGATTATGCAAATTTCATGTTGAATAATCCTGGTTTTGAACACGGAAGAATTCGAATTCTATTTACACCAGACGAAGAGGTTGGTAGAGGGGTAGATCATATCGATATGGATCGATTAGGTGCAGATTATGGTTATACTTTAGATGGTGGTGTGCTTGGATCAATTGAGGACGAAAGTTTTTCTGCTGATGCTGTAACAGTGACTATTCACGGTATTAGTGCACACCCAGGTTATGCAAAAAATAAATTGACAAATGCAATTAAAGTAGCTTCTGATTTTATTGACCAATTACCGAAAGATTCATGGTCACCTGAGACGACTGAAGGAAGAGAAGGTTTTGTACATCCGACTTCTGTTTCGGGGATAATGGAAAAAGTAAAAGTGTCATTTATTATAAGAGATCACATTACTGCAAAATTAGCTGAGTATGAAGCACGGCTAAAGCAAATTTTGGAGGATACAATTGCAAAATATCCAGGTGTTACTGCAGATTTTGAAGTAAAGGAGCAGTATCGTAATATGAAAGAAATTATTAAAGATGTACCTTTTGTAACAGATAACGCCATTGAAGCAATGAAAAGAGCGGGTATTGAACCAAGACCTGTAATTATTCGCGGCGGAACAGATGGATCAAGACTTTCATTTATGGGATTACCTTGTCCTAATCTGTTTACTGGTGAAATGGGAATTCATTCAAAGCACGAATATGTAAGTGTGCAGGATATGC
Source organism: uncultured Crocinitomix sp. (assembly GCA_937139035.1). Lineage (GTDB taxonomy): Bacteria > Bacteroidota > Bacteroidia > Flavobacteriales_D > Crocinitomicaceae > Crocinitomix. Next base: position 11,048 of record CAKZPK010000506.1, read on the forward strand.
AAAAAGCCGTGAAAACTATGGCGCATTTAACTGTTATTTGGAAAGAAAACGCCTAGTTCTTCAATAGCGCCCTATAAAAGCAATCGCGTCTCTTTTTTAATGGATCGAATTGCGTTGATTAGGGTTTCTATTTCTTCTTCTCCATTATACGCCTGGAACGAAATTCGCAAATAGGTGTCTCCTGAAAAAGAGACAACCGGAATTTCAATTTTATATTGGTTATAAAGCAATTCTTTTAACTCAATGGGTTGTTCCGTTTGAATTGGAATGCTGCATATTTGTCCTAAAAACTCGTCTGTTGCAGGGCAAATTACATGGCTTTCTAACTCTTTGGCAACAATTGGGTAGTAATGCTGAAGCTGTTGCCTGCATGTTGCTTTGCGTTCTTCCCATTGGTTATCTTTTAAAAATTGTATTGCCGCTGGAGTACATAAAAAAGCAGAAAAATCTCTTGTGCCTTGGTATTGATGATAGTCTTGATAACGTGATTCAGAAGGGAATTCGGCTTCGTATCCCCATGAAACAATAAGCGGATCAATGTCATCTTGCCAGTTCTTTTTGACATATAAAAATGAACTTCCTTTGGGTGCTAACAGCCATTTATGACAAGCGCCTGTGTAAACATCTGGGTCAAGCGCTTTAAGGTCTAATGGGATGTGTGCTGGTGCATGTGCACCGTCTATAATAGTCATTAATCCAAGCGCTTTGGCGCGCTCAATAATTTCTTTTACGGGAAATATTAAAGCAGTTGGACTTGTGATTTGCGAAATGAAAACAATTTTAGTTTTGGAAGTTAATCCGCTCCAAAATTCCTCCAGAATTTTTTCTTTTGAGGTTAGCGGTAATGTTATTTTTTGATGAATGTATTTGGCTCCAACTTTTCTGCAATAGTAGTTCCACGTGCGATCCATTGCGCCATACTCTTGGTTGGTTGTTAAAATTTCGTCACCTTCTTTTAAATCTAAACTCTTAATGACGGTGTTCAATGCGGTGGATGGATTTGTGGTGTAAATCAAGTCTTCTTTATCGCAATTCACATAATCTGCCAAAGCTTGTTTTGATTCATCTAAAAATTTTACACCCGTTTTAGTGATGAACTGAATAGGTTCTTGTTCCAGCATCAATTGCCATTTTTGATAATCCTCAAAAACAGGTTTGGGGCATGCACCAAATGAGCCATGATTTAAAAAAGTGATTTCTGGATTGAGTAAAAATTTGTCTTTTAACATTATCAATAAGAATAGACAGGTGAATAATTAAAGTATGAAGCGTTCAAATTCAAAACTAAGAAAAATGAATAAGACCTTTTCATAAAGCTAAACGTAATAAATTAACTTTACTTTTAGTTAATCCTTTTTACGTTTCAGTTGTTTTAAAGAAAAAATAATTTTTATGAAAAATTTAATCAGTTTAGTTTTTGTTATTATGGGATTTTCAGGAATGAGTCAAACATCAATTCATGATTTTAAGTTCAATTCAATTGATGGTGTTGAGCAAAGTTTCTCCTCTTTCAAAGGGAAAAAAATATTGATTGTAAACACGGCTTCTGAATGTGGTTTTACATCTCAATATCAAGAACTGCAGGCTTTGCATAAGTCACATGGTCAGCAACTTATAGTCGTTGGTTTTCCTGCAAATAATTTTGGAGCGCAAGAGCCAGGAGAAAATAGTGAGATAAAAACATTTTGCGAATTGAACTATGGAGTGACCTTTTTAATGGCAGAAAAAGTTTCTGTTGCAGGTGAAGATATTCACCCAATTTTTAAGTGGTTGTGTAAACAATCTGGTGCAGATTTTGATGGGCCGATTCAATGGAATTTCGAAAAATTCTTATTGGATGAAAATGGTAAATTGATGAACCGTTATCGCAGTGCTGTTAAACCAAATTCAGAAAAGATCACGAGTTTGTTATAATCAGCCTCTTAACATTGTCAAAATTTTGGTAAATTTGGCAGACTTTAGAAATTAACATAAATTATATAGTATATGAAACTTTTAGTTTGTATCAGCAAGTCTCCTGATACGACCAGTAAAATTGATTTTACTGACAACAATACGAAGTTTAACGAATCTGGTGTACAGTATATCGTTAATCCTTATGATGAATGGTACGCTCTAGTTAGAGCATTAGAATTGAAAGAACAAAATGGTGGTTCCGTAACCACTATTACTGTTGGCGCTGCCACAGATGATTCAATTATCAGAAAAGCCTTAGCAATTGGTGCAGATAATGCTGTAAGAATTGATGCAGAAGCAGGTGATGCTTATTTTACTGCATTCCAAATTGCAGAATATGCTAAAAGCAATGGGTTTGATATCGTGTTTACAGGTAAAGAAACAATTAACTACAATGGATCACAAGTAGGTGGTATGGTTGCAGAATTATTGGATCAACCGTTTGTAAGCTTAGCAACAAAATTAGAGATGGAAGGTACTACTGCAACAATCAACAAAGAAATGGTTGGTGGTGTTGAGGTAGTTGAAGTAAATACTCCATTTGTAGTTAGTGCTGCTAAAGGTATGGCTGAGCAAAGAATTCCTAACATGAGAGGAATTATGGCCGCACGAACTAAACCGCTTGAGGTTCTTCCTGCAGCAGCTTGTGATCAATTGGTTTCTTTTGAAGCTTATGAATTGCCACCTGCAAAATCTGATTGTAAATATGTGGATGCAGAAAACATGAGCGAATTAGTAGATTTATTACATAACGAAGCAAAAGTTATTTAAAAAGAAGAAAATGTCAGTATTAGTATATATAGATACATTGAACGGTAAAATTGCTAAAAATGCAATGGAAGCCGTGCAATATGGAAGTAAAATTGGATCCACTACCGTAATTACTAACGGTGCAATTGGTGAAAATGAGTTGGCTGAATTAGGAAATGTTGGCGCATCAAAAGTTTTGGTAAACCGCACATTAACAACAAATGATGCTGCCCAAACTACACGTTTAATAAAGGCGGCTGCTGAATCAGTAAGCGCAACTACAATTGTTTTTTCACAAGACTTAACAGGTAAAGCTGTTGCACCAAGAGTGTCTGCTGCATTAAAAGCTGGTTTAGCTTCTGGAGCAGTTGCATTACCAGAAGGTGATGGGGCAATCAAAGTAAGTGTGTTTTCTGGAAAAGCATTTGGAAAAGTTAAAATTAATACCGCTAGCCGTGTAATTGCATTAACTCCAAACTCTGTTGGTGTTGAAGCTGGAAGTGGTTCAGCAAGTGTTGAAGAGTTTTCTGCTGATTTAGGAAACGGTTCTTACACTGTAAAAGAAGTTAAAAAACAAGAAGGTGATATTTTATTGCCAGAGGCTGAGTTAGTAGTTTCAGCTGGTAGAGGTTTAAAAGGACCCGAAAACTGGGGTATTGTTGAAGATTTAGCAAAATCTTTAGGAGCTGCAACAGCTTGTTCAAGACCAGTTGCTGATATTGGTTGGCGTCCTCATCATGAGCATGTTGGACAAACAGGTGTAGCAATTCGACCAAATTTATACATTGCTGCTGGAATTTCTGGCGCAATCCAACATTTGGCAGGAGTAAATGGAAGTAAGGTAATTGTTGTAATTAATACAGATCCTGAAGCACCATTTTTCAAAGCAGCTGATTATGGAATCATAGGAGATGCATTTGAAGTTTTACCAAAACTAACTGCTGAAATTCAAAAATTGAAAGCACAAAATTAAAAACCTATAAAGGGGTCGATTTTAGATTGACCCCTTTTTTCGTTTTATGGAAAAAATTGAGTTAAAAATTATCGGACTGTCATACAGTCAAACCCAATCTGGAGCATATGCTTTAGTTTTGGCTGAAAAAACAGGGTCACGCAGGTTGCCAATTATCATTGGTGGATTCGAAGCGCAATCAATCGCAATTGAGTTAGAGAAAATGAAACCTTCTCGACCGTTGACACATGACCTTTTTAAAACCTTTGTTGAATCATTTAATGTTCAGATTAAGGAGGTGGTAATTTATAATTTAGTAGAAGGAGTTTTTTACGCTAAAATTGTTTGTGACAAGCAAGGCGAGATTATAGAAATTGATTCTAGAACAAGTGATGCAATTGCAATTGGTATCAGAGCTTCAAGTCCTGTTTATACATTTGAACATATTTTAAGTTCTGCAGGTATTCAGTTAGAAGATGAAGCGGAAGGTGAAACAGCAATTGAAAGTGTTGAAGCAGAAGAGCCAAAAGGAAATGAATTGGCAGCTTCAACAAAAGAAGAGTTAGAGCGTCTATTACAAGATGCGCTTGAACATGAGGAGTACGAGAGAGCATCCGAAATTCGGGATGAATTGAACAAACGAAATTAGAACCCTGATAAAATCTAAATCTATACTACTTTTAGTTGGGCTATGCCTTTTCTTTTTTTCATGTGGAAATGAAAAAGAAGATATTTTAGTAGGAAATTGGGTAGAAATTAGTGTGCAGGGTGATACAAATCAACTGGCTTTTTTATCTCAAGGAGCAAATCAAAAATTTGTAGTTACAGGATGGTATCCTGGAGAAATTGAAGGTGATTGGCAGCACAATGGTGATTCTATGACCTTGTCTTTTGTTGAGCCACACACATATGCGGTAGATTCTATTGCAGTTGATAATGTCGCTGCGGGAAATGCTAATATTGACTTTTATGAAAACGACCAAATTGTTGCGTCTAGCTCAGAGGGTCAAATGGTTCCTGGTGTCAAATCAAATCAAATCCTTTTACAAACAATAAATGATAGCCATTTAACTTTTAATATTGGTGGAGAGTCGCATAATTACACACGTATTCAGCCACTAGAAAGAAGCCTTTCATTTTGGTCAATTTTAAGAGGCGCATTAGGAATTACAGCGTTAATTGTCATTACTTTCTTGTTTTCTAGTAATCGCAAACGTATTGATTGGGCACTGGTGGCAAAAGGTACGGCCTTGCAAATCGTAATTGCCATCTTAGTTCTAAAGGTTCCGTTTATAGAAGGAGGTTTTCATTGGGTCAGTCAAAAATTTGTTACCCTAATCGGTTATACAGATGATGGGGTTGATTTTCTTTTTGGTCAATTAGGAATTGGTATTGTACAAGCGCCTTTAGTAACATTTGCTGTAAAGGTTTTGCCAACTATTATTTTCTTTTCGGCTTTAATGAGTGCGCTTTATTATTTGGGGGTGCTACAAAAAGTGGTTTATGCATTTGCATGGGTTATGAAAAAATTCATGCGCCTTTCAGGAGCAGAAAGTTTAGCTGCTGCTGGTAATGTGTTCTTGGGTCAAACGGAATCCCCTCTTTTAGTTAAACCGTATCTCTTAGGAATGACTAAGTCAGAAATGATGTGTTTGATGACGGGGGGTATGGCAACCATAGCTGGCGGTGTATTGGCGGCCTACGTTAATTTCTTAGGTGGTGACGATCCTGTGCAGCAAGCCTTTTTTGCAAAGCATTTATTAACGGCGTCTATTATTTCTGCACCTGCTGCAATTGTAGCTGCTAAAATTTTAATTCCTGAAACAGAAGAAATTAATCAAGATCTCAAAATTGATAAACAAAAAATAGGAACCAATTTATTAGAAGCAATTTCCAATGGAACGTCAGACGGTTTAAAGCTGGCTGTTAATGTTGGGGCAATGCTTTTGGTGTTTATTGCTTTAATGGCATTAGGAAATGGTATTTTAAGTGGTATTGGTGATGTTACAACGTTGAATGACGTTATTGCTGAAAACACACCTTATAAAGATGGACTTTCCTTTCAATTCATCCTGGGTTATATTGGAGCGCCAATAGTTTGGTTAATTGGTGTTGATGGACCTGACATTGTTGCTGTTGGTGAACTATTGGGTCAAAAAACGGTATTAAACGAATTCATTGCCTATCCAAGATTGGGTGAAATGAGAGAAGCTGGGCAACTCTCACAAAAATCAATTATTATCAGCACCTATATGTTGTGCGGTTTTGCAAATTTTGCTTCAATCGGAATTCAAATTGGAGGAATTGGCTCTTTGGTTCCTTCCAGAAAAGGCCTTCTTTCTAAATTAGGTATGCGAGCACTTTTAGCCGGAACAATTGCAAGTCTTATGACGGCGGCAATTGTTGGAATGTTATACTAACAAATTAAGTCTCTTTAATTCAGTTGATGTGGTCTTTTTGGCTGTTAATCAGATAAAAATGTTCTTTCGTCTGGCAGATTCGTGTAATTAAGGCGGAGTCAGTGTTTCCTTCAGTTTTAACTAGTTTTTTACACCTATTTTCTTTCGATAAAATGATAAAAATCATGATTTACAATTGTGTGATTCATTTTCATTTAATCGACACTATTTGGTAGTTAAAAGGTAAAAAAATAGTGTTTCGTGGTAAAAAATAGGTGTTTCCACTTATCCGAGAATTAGGACATTTCACCGATAATAAACAAGGTTTAAATCGATTTATTTATACCTTCGCGGTTCAAATATGCCGCGATTATATTAATTAACAATTAGTTATGAGAAAAACTTTACTATTACGCTCTTTGTTTGTTTGCATCTTTTTATCAAGTGTAGGTGCATACAGCCAAACAGTGGCGCCTTTTGCGTTGAGGTATTCAACGTCGGCCAAAGGAAGTATTGATTTCGTTTCAAATGCGATACTTCAATGTGATGGAACTGGAGGTGGAGGTGCAAATTGTGCAGATTTAGACACCCAATTACCACCAACTTTTGCAAGTTGGAGTCAAAACAACGATCATGTTGCTGAGTACATTGATATTGATGGTGATGCTACCACCTTTAGTTCAAGTTCAGATAGTTTAGACCTAGTAGGATGCAGTGATGTTGTTTTTGCTGGAATCTATTGGGGTGGTCGTGCAGATGATGATGATCTTGAGTTTTTGGATAGAGGCGATATTCGAATAGATGCCAATGGTGGTGGATATACAGATGTTTCTGCTGATGTTGTAATTGATGCAGGTGCTGCAGAAGGATTAGGAAACAGAGTATATTACTGTTTTGCTGATATTACTAGCATAATTCAAGACAACCCAATCCAATCATTGTACACCGTTGCAGATGTATACAGTCGTTTAGGTGGTGGTTCTAATCGCTGGGGTGGTTGGAATATTGTCGTAGTTTACGAAAATGATTTATTACCAATGCGTAACCTCAATGTATTTGATGGTTTAGTAAATGTTAATAATTCAGGAACTGAAGTTGAGGTTGGTATCTCAGGATTCTTGACACCGGCTTCTGGACCAGTTACTTTTGAGGTTGGAGTTTATGGTTATGATGGAGATAGAGGTTTCGTAGGAGATTCATTGTTATTTGACGGTGGTGCTGGTTACGTTCCAATTTCAGATGCACTTAATCCTGCGGATGATATCTTTAACTTTTCTCAGTCAACTGCGGGGTCAGTAAGTACATCTCAGAATCCTTTAAGACAGAATAATATTTGTATTGATGCGGATATCTTTGAGCCAGATAATTCTGGCTTTGCTTATATCGGAAATTCCGAAACAGCTGCTAACGTAAAAGTAACAACCAGTAACGAAACAGTTCAAGTGCAGGTGATAACCTTGGCAATTGATGTTTACGAACCAGATGTAAGAGCTGGTGTTCGCGTTGAAGATTTAAATGGCGGTATTTTAGAACCAGGTGATACATTAAAGTATACTGTGGTTGGAAACAATATCGGATCTGATCCTTCAATTGATACCTATGTTATTGATACACTTGCTGACAATATTGAGTATGTTCCAGAATCTATAGAAATAACTTTCGGACCAAACACTGGTGTTAAAACTGATGCTACTGGTGATGACCAAGCGTTTTATGATGCGACCGAACATTTAGTTCGTGTAAATATTGGAGATTTTGCAGATGATGCAATTGGAGGTGAAGTAGAAAACAGCCCAACAGGTGTTGATAGTACGGTATTTACATTCTGTGCCGTCGCTATTGATGATTGTGTTCATCTAACATGTGATAATATTGTAGATAATCAAGCTTATATATATGGTACTGGAGAAGTATCAGGAAATGAATTTAATAATGAAAGTAACCCAGGTATTTTTGATGTAGATGGTTGTCCACTTGATGGAACAACGTCTATTGTAATTGATATTTCAGATTGTGTACTTCCTCCAGATACTACTGTAGCAAGTTATTGTGATGGAGTTGTATTTGCAGATTTTCCATATGACGAATTCGGGTATGATTATTTTGATGATGTATTTGCACCAGTAACTGAAGCAGATGCTGCTGGAACTTACTATGCAATTCGTGAAGCTTATGTTGGTTGTGCAGATACAGTAATAATTACTATTACAAATTATTTTGAAGCACCAACAACTTCAAATGCTGGTCCTGACCAAACAGCTTGTATTGATCCTGGAACAGCGATACTAGCAGGTAATAACCCAGGTGTAGGAACAGGACTATGGACAGTTACAGCAGGTGGATCGACGGTAACAACTCCAACAGCTTTTAACTCTGGTGTAACAGGTTTAACATTGGGTGTAAATACTTTTGTTTGGACAATTACAAATGGTGTAGATTGCCCAACAAGTACAGATGAAATTACAATTGTTGTTACAGAAGCACCAACAACTTCAAATGCTGGTCCTGACCAAACAGCTTGTATTGATCCTGGAACAGCTACTTTAGCTGGTAACGATCCGGGTGTAGGTACTGGTGCTTGGACAGTAACTGCAGGTGGAGCAACGGTAACTACACCAACAGCATTCAATTCAGGAATAACAGGTTTAACTGTTGGTGTCAATACTTTCCGTTGGACAATTTCAAATGCACCATGTGCAGATAGTTTTGACGAGATTACTATTACTGTAAGTGATAGTCCTTCAACTGCGAATGCAGGGTCAGATCAAACGGCTTGTGTTGATCCAGGTACGGCTACTTTAGCTGGAAATAACCCAGCTGTTGGTACAGGTTTATGGACAGTAATTTCTGGTGGTGGTTCAGTAACTACGCCAACAGCATTTAACTCTGGTGTAACAGGGTTGACTGTCGGGGCTAATACTTTCCGCTGGACAATTTCAAATGCACCATGTGCAGATAGTTTTGATGAAATTACTATTAATGTAGATGCAGCACCAACTGCTGCAAATGCAGGAGAAGATCAAGAATTATGTTTAACTACTACAGCAACTTTAGAAGGAAATGATCCTGTTGTTGGAACAGGTACTTGGACAGTTATTGCTGGTGGTGGTTCAATTACCGATCCTGGTGCTTTTGATACTGAGGTTACTGGTTTAACTCCAGGTGTAAATACTTTCCGTTGGACAATTTCAAATGGAGCATGTCCTGATAGTTTTGATGAAGTGTCTATTACGTTTGATCCAGATTCAGATGAAGATGGTGTTTGTGATGCGGAAGATTTAGATGATGATAATGATGGTATTCCAGATTTAGAAGAAGGAGATGGAGATACGGATGGAGATGGTATTCCAGATTCATTAGACCTTGATTCAGATAATGATGGTATTCCAGATATTATTGAAGCAGGTGGAACAGATGAAGATGGTGACGGACTATTAGATGATTTTGTTGATACAGATGGAGATGGTTTAGGAGATGAGGTTGATGAAGATGATGGAGGAACACCATTAGATAATCCAGATTCAGACGGAGACGGAGTTTTAGACATCCATGACTTGGATTCAGATAATGATGGTACACCAGATGTAATTGAAGCAGGTGGAACAGATGACGACGGAGATGGTGTGATTGATGATTTTGTTGATGCTGATGGAGATGGGTTTGCAGATGAAGTGGACACTACAGAGGGTGGTACTCCATTAGATAATCCAGATACAGATGGCGACGGAGTTCCAGATGTGTTGGATTTAGATTCAGACAACGACGGAATTCCAGATGTTATTGAAAACGGTGGAACAGATGAAGATGGAGACGGTGTGATTGATGGTTATACAGATGTTGATGGAGATGGATTTGCAGATGAAGTTGATACAGATGATAATACAGTTCCAGGTCCTGGAGATGGGGGTACTACCCTTCCAACTGGAGATGCAGATATGGATGGTATTCCAAATTACTTGGATTTAGATTCAGACAATGACGGAATATTAGATATTGTAGAAGCAGGCGGAACAGATGAAGACGGAGACGGTCAAGTTGATGACTTTGCAGATGTTGATGGCGACGGTTATGATGATACAGTAGATACAGATGATAATACGGTTCCTGGAACAGGAGATGGTGGAACAGCACTAGATGTTCCTAATACAGACGGAACAGGTGGACCAGATTATTTAGATATTGATGCAGATGATGATGGAATTCCAGATAATATTGAAGGACAACCATCAGATGATTATACAGCTGCAACAGGAACAGATACAGATGGAGATGGTATTGATGATGCTTATGACGTTGATGAAGGTGGAACTCCAATTGGAGATTACGATCATGACGGAGATGGCATGCCAGATTATGTAGACCTTGATTCAGATAATGATGGCGAAGGTGACATTATTGAAGGACATGATTTAGACGGTGACGGTACTCCTGATACAGTTCCAAGTGGAACAGATTCAGATGGTGATGGTTTAGATGATGCTTTCGATACAATTATACTTGATCCATTGACAACTTTCACAAATGCAGGTAACGGAACAATAGATCCATTAACAGATGGTGTAATTGCAGATGCAGATTCACCTGGTGTTGGTAACCTTGATTTTAGAGAAAACGATACGGATGGAGATGGCATTGATGATTCAGTTGATTTAGATGATGACAATGATGGTATTCCAGATTTAGAAGAAGGAGATGGAGATACAGATGGAGATGGTATTCCAGATTCATTAGACCTTGATTCAGATAATGATGGTATTCCAGATATTATTGAAGCAGGCGGAACAGATGAAGATGGTGACGGACTATTAGATGATTTTGTTGATACAGATGGAGATGGTTTAGGAGATGAGGTTGATGAAGATGATGGAGGAACACCATTAGATAATCCAGATTCAGATGGCGACGGTATTCCAGATACACAAGACTTAGATTCAGACAATGATGGTACGCCAGACATTGTAGAAGCTGGTGGAACGGATGTAGACGGAGACGGTGTGATTGATGACTTAACGGATACAGACGGAGATGGTTTAGGCGATATTGTTGATCCAGATGATAATGATGTGGATGGCCCAGGTGATGGCCCAGGAACACCATTAGATAATCCTGATACAGACGGAGACGGTGTTGATGATCGTTTAGATTTAGATTCAGATAATGATGGTATTCCAGATGTTATTGAAAACGGCGGAACAGATGAAGATGGAGATGGTGTGATTGATGACTTTGTAGATGCTGATGGGGATGGCTTTGCTGATGAAGTTGATACAACAGAAGGTGGAACAACACTACCAACTGGAGATGCTGATATGGATGGCATTCCTAATTACTTAGACCTTGATTCAGACAATGACGGAATATTAGATATTGTAGAAGCAGGCGGAACAGATGAAGACGGAGATGGTCAAGTTGATGACTTTGCAGATGTTGACGGTGACGGTTATGATGACAAAGTAGATACAGATGATAATACGGTTCCTGGAACAGGAGATGGTGGAACAGCACTAGATGTTCCTAATACTGACGGAACAGGTGCACCAGATTATTTAGATATCGATTCAGATGATGATGGTATTGTCGATACTGTTGAGGGACAACCTTCAGATGATTACACTGGACCAACAGGAACAGATACAGATGGAGATGGTATTGATGATGCGTATGATATTGATTCAGGCGGAGATCCAATCGACCCAATTGATACTGACGGTGATGATACTCCAGATTATCAAGACTTAGATTCAGATAATGATGGCGAAGGTGACATTATTGAAGGACATGATTTAGACGGTGATGGTACTCCTGATACAGTTCCAAGTGGAACAGATTCAGATGGAGACGGCTTGGATGATGCTTTCGATACAATTATACTTGATCCATTGACAACTTTCACAAATGCAGGTAATGGAACAATAGATCCATTAACGGATGGCATATTTGGAGATGCTGATGCACCAGGAGTAGGAGATCTTGATTTTAGAGAAATCGATACAGATGGTGACGGAATTCCTGATGTAGTTGATTTAGATGATGACAATGATGGTATTCCAGATTTAGTAGAGGATTTAGATGAAGATGGCGACGGAGATCCAACAACGAATCCAACTGATACGGATGGAGACGGTATCCCTGATATGTTTGATTTAGATTCAGATAATGATGGTATTCCAGATATTGTTGAAGCTGGTGGAACAGATGAAAACGGTGACGGGCGTGTTGATGATTTGAATGAGGATGGAACATTAGTTAACGATACAGATAATGATGGACTAGATGATCTTTATGATTCAGATAATGGAGGAGAAGATATTCCAAATCCAGATACTGATGGAGATGGTCATTCAGACTTCCAAGATGTTGATTCAGACAATGACGGAATCTACGATAGAGTAGAAGACGGCGGAGTGGATGAAGACAATGATGGATTAGTTGATGATTGGGCAGATGAAGATGGCGACGGAATTCCAGATTATGCAGATGTTGATCAAACAGGAGGTGATGATTTAGATGGAGATGGAATTGATGATGCTGTTCAAGTTGGAGACGATATGGATGGTGACGGAATTGCAGATGATTTTGATGAAGATGCAAACGGCGACGGATGGGATGATGATGACGCTACTGACGGAACAGAGGATACTGATGGTGATGGTGTTGAAGATCGTTTGGATTTAGATTCAGACAATGACGGAACACCAGACATTTTAGAAGATGGTGGAGTAGATGAAGATGGTGATGGAATGATTGATGACTTCACAGATGAAGATGGTGATGGAGCAGATGATGATGACATGACGGATGGATTAGATGACTTTGACGGGGACGGTGTTCCAGATCATGAGGATTTAGATTCAGACAATGATGGAATTACAGATGCTGAAGAGAATGGAGTTCCTGATGAAGACGGAGACGGTGTGATTGATGACTTCAATGATGAAGATGGTGACGGATGGGATGATGATGATCAGACTACTGAACAAACAGATACCAACGGAGATGGTATTCCAGATGATACTGAATTAGATTCAGATGGCGACGGAATTCCAGATATCATAGAAGGTGGTGGAGTAGATGAAGATGATGATGGAACCATTGATGACTTTGAAGATGATAATGGAGATGGTTTAGATGATGATGGTGGAGTTGATCCTCCTGATACTGATGGAGACGGAATGGATGATTATCAAGATACCGATTCAGATAATGATGAAGTATTAGATGAAGAAGAAAATGATCCAAGTGGAGACGGTTCAGGACCAGATGATACAGATGGTGATGGTATTCCTGATTATCAAGATGAGGATGATGACAACGACGGTACACCAACAATTGATGAAGGTGACGAGGATGGAGATGGCGTTTATGATGATTGTGACTTAGATGGAATTCCAGATTATTTAGATCCAGATCCATGTATTCTTACAATCCCTAGCGGATTCTCACCTGACGGAGACGGAATCAATGACTTCTTTGTAATTGAAGGAATTGAGGCTTATCCAGACGCTACCTTAAAAATTATCAACAGATGGGGTAATAGAGTTTATGAAGTAACTGGAGGTTATCCAAACGATTGGGATGGAACTAATCAGTTCGGAATGACAACTGGAAGTAGAGAACTACCAGTAGGAACATACTTCTATATACTCGACTTAGGTGACGGAAGTGAAATCATTAAAGGATACGTATTCATTAATAAATAAAGAGAATTACAAAAGTGGGCTGAGGCACTCGAAGCCCACTTTTAAACTCTTTCAATTCATAAAGACATGAAAAAAGTAATAATTGCAATGTTGATCCTAGGAGGCGCTTTTCAAGCATCCGCTCAACAAGAAGCTATGTTTACACATTACTCTTTCAATACACTAGGAGTTAACCCTGGTTACGCTGGAAGTAGAAATGCATTAACAGTAACGGGCTTGCACCGCTCGCAGTGGGTAAGTTTTCCTGGTGCACCAACAACACAAACTTTAACTTTACACGCACCAGTTTTTAATGAAAAAGTAGGCTTAGGGCTTTCATTCATTAACGACAAAATTGGACCAACTAAAAACACAGGTATTTTCGTTGATTTTGCTTACAAAATTAAAGTAGGCGATAAAGGAAAATTAGCCTTTGGATTAAAAGGAGGTTTAAATGTTAGAGGAGATGAATTAGGAACATTAACAACGATTGATGATAATGACCCTAACTTTCAATCCAATATTCAAAGTCAGCTATTACCAAATTTTGGTTTTGGTTTGTACTATTCATTGCCGCGCTTTTATGCTGGAATTTCAACACCACGTTTGTTAGAAAACAAGTTTGAAAATAATAGCACAACAGGTGGTACTAACTTGGCTTCTGAAGCACGCCACTATTATGTGATTGCTGGAACCATTTTTGACTTGACTGAAAACGGAAACCTTAAATTAAAACCAACAACTTTCTTTAAAGTAACTGCTGGCGCACCAATTGAGTTGGATGTTACAGCATTGTTCTATTATAAGAATATGATTTGGGCTGGACCTATGTTCAGAACGGGTGATGCAGTTGGTGTATTGGCCGGAGTAAATTTAACAGATCAATTTTCATTAGGTTATTCGTTTGATTGGTCATTTGCCAATAGCACGGGAAGATACAACGCAGGTTCGCATGAGCTGATGTTGCGTTATGATTTCATCTTCAATAACAAAGCGAAAATTGAATCACCAAGATATTTCTAATAACCAGAATAGATAAAATTTAGTCAAATGAAAAAGTTAATTTTATTAGGTGCTGCATTAAGTCTAGTGTTCGTAACAACGGCACAAGAATCTACTGGGAAAGAGAAAAAAGCCCACGCTGCATTCGAAAGTTTTTCTTACGATAAAGCCATTGATAAGTATAGTGAATTAGATGCCTCAACTTTAGTTATAAAAAGAAACAAGGCTTTAAGCTATATGCGAACACACGAAAGTGTTGAGGCAGAATCATTATTCCGCGAAATTGTAAATACAGATGGTCACACGGCTGATGATGTTTACAATTATGCAGCTGTACTGCGTCAAAACGAAAAGTACGAAGAGTCAGAAGAGTGGATGAAAAAGTATGCAAACATGAACGTGACAGATTCACGTGGAAAAATGTATATGAAGGAATTAGGATCTTACCAAAAAATGCAAAAAGTAAGCCCTGATTTTACAGTTCATAATCTTGATATTAATTCAGAGCAGCAAGATTTTGCAGCCATGTTTTATAAAGATCAGGTGGTGTTTGCATCTAGCCGAGAAGGTACTAAACCCGTTCGTAGAAAATGGAATTGGAACACCTTACCGTTTTTAGATGTTTACATTGCAAATAAAAACGCCGATTATTCCTTATCAAACGCAACTGTTTTAGATGGTAAAGTAAATAAGAAGTTTCATGAAGGCCCAGTAGCATTTAACCCTGCTGGTGACATGATGATTTTTACAAGAAACAACTACGACGGCGAAAGTTCTAAAGGAGTTGTTCGTTTACAATTGTTCTCTTCAAAATTAGAAGATGGTAAATGGGGTAAACCCAAAGCACTGCCTTTTAATGATAATGAATATTCTGTAGGTCATGCTACTATTAGTAATGATGGTAAATGGCTTTATTTTGCTTCTAACATGCCAGGCGGTATTGGAGGAGTTGATCTTTACAGAGCCGAAATTAAAGAAGATGGATCATACGGTAGTGCGGTTAATTTAGGTGATCGTGTAAATACAGAGGGAGATGAAATGTTTCCATTTATCCATGCTGGAAGTGAAATGTTATTCTTCTCTTCAAACGGCCGTGTTGGATTGGGCGGATTGGATGTGTTTTTAGCACAGGTAAAACCAGAAAATTTAGCAATTGGTAAAGTAATGAATTTGGGCGCTCCAATTAATAGTAGCTCAGATGATTTTTCTTTAATCTTAAATGAGGAGCAAACAATGGGTTATTTTTCTTCTAACCGTGATGGTGGAAAAGGAAGTGATGATATCTACAGCTTTGATTTAGCTAAACCATTTACGTTTGGTAAATTAATCAAAGGGGTTGCAAAAGATAAAAAAGGAGAAATTCTTGCTGCAACAGAGGTTACTTTGTTTGATTTGCTAACTGGAGATGAAGAGGTTGTTGTAACTGGAGAAGATGGTAGTTATGAGTTTATTGTTGAAGAAGACAAGACGTTTAACTTAAGAGGACAAAAACCAAAGTATTTTGATGGAACAAATGCTGCTGACACACATACAGAGGATGAAGTGATTATTGTAGATTTGGAATTAGAAAAGGATCCAGGATTATCGCTTTATGCTTTGATAACAGATAAGCAGTCTGGTGCGCCATTAGACAGTGTTAAAATCACTTTAACAGATAATATGACCGGAACTAAGGAGATCATTTATACGCCTTCTACAGGAGATCATTTAAAGCCATTAATGGATAAGAAATTAAATGATCGTGGTAGTTATAATATCGAATTAGAAAAAGATGGCTATTTAGGAAAAACAGTTACTTACAATACAGCGTTTGATCGAGAAGGGAAATATGATGTTCATGCAGATTTAGATTTGACATTAGAACCTATTCAAGTTGGTGCTGATTTATCTAAAATCATTGATATTAATCCGATTTATTTTGATTTGAACAAATCATTCATTCGACCTGATGCTGCAATTGAGCTAGATAAGATTGTTAAAGTAATGAACGAAAATCCAACTATGGAAATTGAGTTAGGATCACACACAGATTCTCGAGGAACTGTATCCTCTAACCGTTCATTGTCTGATCGCCGTGCAAAATCATCTGCGAAGTATATTGCAGAGCGTATTACAAATCCAGAACGTATTTATGGTAAAGGATTTGGAGAATCAACACCAAACACTGTTGATGCTACTGTTGATGGTGGAGCAGAAAGTCAAGTTTTAACAGAAGACTTTATTAATGCATTCAAATCTAAAAACAGAAAGTTATTTGATAAATATCACCAGTTTAATAGACGAACTGAGTTTATCATTATCAAGATGTAATAGAGCCGATTTATAATATTAAGGCCCCGCTTTTTTCAACTAGTTTTTGATAAAGAGCGGGGTTTTTTTATTTTTCTACCGATAAAAAGTCATATTTTTCCGACCAATAACACGTTCAGCTAAAAGGTTTTAGAATTGACCTTAATTAGACCAAGTTGGCAGCATTTTTGTTTAAAGCAACTTAAAGCGTATATTTGAATTAGGTAAAATAGATATTTTATGCTCAAAGTGGTTATACTGGATGATGATAAAGTTTCGAGAGAAATTATTAGATCCTACATAAATTTTACAGACTTTCTTGAATTTGAGGCCGAGTTTGACAATCCTCTTGTTGCTCAGAAAGAAATAGGAAACATTGATGTTGATTTATTGTTTTTAGATATTGAAATGCCAGAAATGTCTGGAATTGATTTTATTGAAAACGTAAAAAACATTCCGCAGGTTATTATTATTAGTTCTAAGGCAGAATATGCTGCCGAATCCTATAATTATGATGTAACGGATTATTTGGTAAAACCAATAGAATATAAACGATTTTTAAAGGGAGCCCAACGAGCTAAATCAATTAGTGAAACAATCTCCTTAAAGTCTCCTGAAGATGAAAAATACATTTTTGTAAAAACAGGGAGCGAGTTGATTAAATTAAACTTTGCAAGCATTCATTATATAGAGGCATTTGCAGATTATGTGCAAATCCATACGGCCGAAAAAAGATATACCGTACTTTCTACTATGAAAGCAATTCATGCGAAACTTGGAGAAGAAGAATTTTTACGAGTTCACCGCTCATTCATAGTTGCTATTAATAAAATTGATGCCTTGCAAGAAAATGGACTGACTGTTGGCAATAAAATTGTTAAAGTAAGTCGCAAGTATAAAAAAGACCTTAAAGAACGTCTAAAAAGCCAGGCAGACTAAAAGTCCTACTCCTATTTCTGGCAAGTACTAAGGATAATGCACATTATCGAATAATAGCGACCAATTACCGATTGTAATTTTTGGTTGCCCAAGAATGTCATATCTTAGAATGACCAAAACATCTCATTGTAGTGTTATGAGTGAAAACGACGAAAACTTTGATATATCTAAATTTACTGCTGGAGATAATTTCTTTGGGCAAATGAAGGAGGCAGGAATTGCAGATGATGCATTCGTACGAGAGATCGTTGAAATGTTTTTGAATGAAAGTGCCGGAAGTTTGCAGACAATTGATGAAGGATTTGTCAATAATGATGAGCAATCAATTCGGTTATATTCTCATAAACTAAAATCAAGCTTTTTAATGTTTGACATGCATGATGCACATGCATTGGCTGAAAAATTAGAGCAAATTGAACCACCAATAGCAGCAAGCCATTATATCTTTAATGAGTTGCAAGAAATTTGCGAAAAAAGCTTTGGTTTATTGCGATTAAAATACTTAGGTTAACTCCCCTTTTCTTCACCAATTTTAACGATTCAAATTAGGCTAAAAGTTGGCTCAACTCATTAATTTGAGCAATTGTTAGTGGCTTAGAGTAAAATTCAATATTGTCATATAAACTTTTACAACGTTCTTTATCAACACTTTCTTCAGACGAAGTTAGGATAACTATTAAAGGTTTTTGATTTCCAATTTTTTCAAGAGGTGCGTGCACCATACTCAAAAATTCAAAACCATCAATAACAGGCATGTTTAAGTCTAGGAATATGAGATCTGGACATTGTTTGGAATCGGTTAAAAAATCTAACCCCTCTTTTCCATTTGTACAGATAGAAATTGTTTTTGCAAAGTTTAATTTGCTCAGTA
Source organism: uncultured Crocinitomix sp. (assembly GCA_937139035.1). GTDB lineage: Bacteria > Bacteroidota > Bacteroidia > Flavobacteriales_D > Crocinitomicaceae > Crocinitomix. The sequence continues at coordinate 29,885 of CAKZPK010000506.1, forward strand.
GTCGATTGTGAAAATTGTTCGTAGCTTCGCTATCATCAATCAACAGAAGATGCTCTATAGGATTCATTATTACTAAAAATTAGGTGTCTAAATTTACACCTTTTCAAACGGAATAACAACTGTAAAGGTTGAACCTTTTCCTAATTCACTCTCTAATGTTAATTTACCACCGTAGTTTTCTAAAAACTTATTTACAATATACATACCAATGCCTGATCCGCTTTCGTCGTTCTGAACCCTTTTAAATAAGCCAAAAACTTTTGCCTCATTCGCATTTAAGTCAATTCCTGCACCGTTGTCCTTAACAGAAATGTATACTTCATTGTTAATTTTTAAAGTACTCACTTTAATCTCAGGATGCTCGGTTGCGCCCGAATATTGAATAGCGTTTGATATGATATTCTGTAAGATACTCCTTAAAGCTACAGGATAGTACATAAAATCGTTGATCTCCGTAAAATCACAGATGAATATCACTTTAGCCGCCAAAATTTTTGATCGCATACCGGATAAAACGCTCTCTACCAGTGTTTCTAAATTAATGGCTTTGCGTAATTCGTCCTTATTGTTTCTGGCTTTTAGTGCATTCGTCAGTTCGCGAATAACTTGTTGGGCTTCTTCTACTGAGTATTTTAACCATTTTAATGAGTCTAAAACATCTGGTGTAGGATTTTCCAAATCAAATTCAAGTAAATCTAAATAGCCTTGAATATTGGCTAAAGGCGATTTTAAGTCATGCGTAGCAACATAAGTAAATTGTTCTAGTTCCTTATTGTATTTCACCAATTGGGCATGCTGATTTTCAATTGTTTTATTGGTGTTAGATGGTGCGCAATTTTCTAACGCTTCGTTAGATTTTTGCAAGGCTTTGTTTTCAGCCTCCAATTCATCTATGCGTTGTTGTAAATCCTTTACGGATTTAGGGTTTTTCGGTGCCGCATTTTGTTCTGGCACAACTATTATTTTGAAAGTATATTGGTTGCCATTTGAAGAAAGGCCTGTTCCACATTGTTACCAATTTTTGCACTTGTTAAAAAGTCATATTCGTAATCGGCTAAGTAAGTGCTTGGGTCTTCAGTAATCAAATCTGATTTATTGATAATAACAGCGGTTTCAGTTCCTTGAAAATCTTTAGAAAGAATAACCTCTCTTTCTTTCATTACACTTTCATAGGTTTCTGGGCGCATAGCATCACAAACTAAAAACACACCGTGGGCACCACGTAAATAATTGTTGTAAAGTGTTTTGCTCATCATGTTTCCGGCAATGTCCCAAAGCATTAAATTAACTTGCACATCACCAACTTCAACAACTTTTTTAGAGATTTTAATGCCGATTGTAGTCAGGTACTCATCATTAAAAATACTGTGTACGTAACGTTTAACAAGAGAGGTTTTGCCAACGCCTTCGTTTCCTAAGAGGACAATTTTTTTACTTACTGTTTTCATTCAAATCTTCTAAATTTAAATCAATATTGCTTGTGTATTTATTAGAAAATGTTTCAGACAGAGCTTCTTCTACGGTTTTCTTTAATTTGTCATCAATATCCTTTAACGGAATTGAGCCTAGTTTTATATCGGTTAAATGCAAAAAATCATCTTGCAATTCTGCACGCGTCTCCTCATCCACATACCCTTCCATTACACAAGCAAAGTAAAACCGATTAAAGTTATACATTAAAATTTTATAGCTGCTATATTCTAAACTTTCTAATTCAGAATTTTCTTCGCCAAAAGCACTTTCAACAAAAGATTTAATGGCTGACAGCATTCCCGCGACAAGGTCTGGTTCTAAAATATTCTGCGGTGAGTACTCTCCAATAAGCAGGCCAGTTTCTTTTTCAATAACAAATATTTGAAGAAGTGAACTGTCAGTGGCTTCGTTTATTGCTGCATCTCCTTCAGAAACACCTGCCATTTTGTTTTTAATCCGCTGTTTTAAAAATTGAAACGAGAAAATGGCTTTACTTTTAGTTTCAATGTTTTGTTTAAGTCGATTAATTTCGCTGGTAATAAATCGTTTAATCATTTTACCCATAACTGGGCCAAGTACATCAATAATTTCAGCTTTTGATTGTTGAATTACTGCCGCAAATTTTTCAGGATCATTGAGTTCTTTTTCAAGCTCATCTAATTTTTCCATTATGCGCTCATTTTGTTGCGCATAGTTTTCCCTATCACTCTCTAAAATTAAGTGTCGCAATTCTTCAAAATGATCCTTTTCAGTGGGCATTTTTACTCAGATGAGATATTAATTATCTTGCAATTTCTCACCGATTTGAATAAGCATTTTGCCCAGTTTCGCACGGTCAGTTTTCTTATTGTCTAACGCCGTTAATTTTTTCATTAAATCTGCCTCTAACCGATCAATACGAGTGGTGATTGCTTTTTCCAATTGACTTAACGCTTTTTGCTGGTCTATTGTGTCTTGAGCGTTTTGCGTTTTGTTGTCATCAATTGCTTTGTGAATATCCTTGAATTCAGCATCATAATCCTGAATTTCTTGTCCAAAGATAAGTTCCTTTACTGCCTGTAATTTTGATAATTCTGATTCGCTAGCCATAGCCTTCCGTAAATTTAAAGTTGAGGTTAATGTAGCAAATATATTAATTCTAAAGGCATGAGGTATAGAATTAATTAATCTGATTTTATATATTTTTATTGAGGCCTTGCAATTAAATTTGATTTATGGTAACTTGATGGTTGATTATCTGGACTTAATAAATGAGAACAATTTTATTGTTGCATTGTTTGAGTTTAACCCAAAACAACCACGAAATGTACATATGGAAAGAGATAGAGATCATTGAACTCTTAAAAAACAGGAATAATTTAGATATTCAAAAAATGTATAAACGAGGAGCCATTGTGCAAGGTGGGCGTTATCGTATTTTGGAACTTGAAAAAAATGATGATAGAGTGGAGGTTTTAGCGCGTTTAGAACCAGGCTTTGAAGAGTATATTACTTTTTTAAAAAAGGATTATGACCTTATTCCTCAAGCGCTATCCGAGTTGGCTTAGGAAGAATTCTTTCTCTATTAAAAAGAATAGATAAACCGCTATTAATTGTACTTTCCCTATCAAGGGATAGATTTTCTGATTCGGTTAATTCTGGTTCAGAGGTTAATAATTCTAAATCTTCAGGATTAATTTCTATATCTTCAACTAAGTCAATAGCTGGCCTGTTAACTACTGATTGAAGATTGTGTGTTTCAGTCGATACAATAGTTGCAGAATTGTGTGGAGGATGCTCAAGGATAGCTTTAGCATTAAAGGCGAGTAAACCAGAAAGGTTTGCTTCAGTTATGCTATAATCGTCTCTCAGTGCTAAGTTATCTTCTTCGTAAGAAAGGTCTGCCGTGCGCTGATATTGATTGCTAACATCCTTTTGCTCTTCCATTGTTGCTGCTCTAACAACCACCATAGCTGTTAATAGTGCCGCGCCATATGTCGAAATTTGTTTAATCATGTAGTTTGAGTGAGGAAAGCTTACTATTTAAACGATCTTAAATCAAAATAGTAGCCTGCCTTGAACGAATATAGGAAATTAAGATTGATTTTCAAACGGTAAATCGATAAAGCCCTTGAATGTGGCGACCAACATTTGAAATTGCATAAAAAAAGGGAAGTTGATCCAACTTCCCTTTAGTAATTAGTATTATTCTAAGGTCTATGTGAAAATAGCCTGGTAAGTATTTGTAGCATTAATTGGGTTTACAACTAATACAGGAATCTTAGCATCATTTGTAATCATGTATTGCTCATGAGATGCTCCAAATACTCCTAGTATTTGATTCTTTTGAATGTTCATAATCGCAATTAAATCTGCGTTTACTTTAACAGCATGCTCTACTACTTCTTTGTCAAAATCTTTGGCAGAAGCTAAAGTTGTTGTTACCTCGATATTACGCTCTCCAAAAAATTTGTTTGCGAATATAATATTGGCTTTAACTGTATGTTGTAAAAACTCATCAGCCTCGTCAGGAATAACAACATGAACACGTGAGTTAAAGTACTTTGCCATATTAGCAACTAACGTTAACTTTTGTTTCGTTTCTTTATGTAAATCTAACGGCACAATGATATCGTCATAACCAGACTCATTGATGCGCGTTTCTTGCACAATAACAAATGGTGTCGGTGAATTTGTTACAACTTTTAAGGCGTGGCTTCCAGTAATATGTTGCCATCCGTGTGCACCGTGTGTTCCCATAAAGATTAGCTCAGCACCAATCTCTAAAGCAAACTCGGCAATATCATCAAAGATATTTCCAACCCGAACATGGCAAATTATTTCAACACCGTTTGATTGGGTAGATCCTTGCGCTTTATCTACAGCAGCATTCAATTTTTCCTTTGCCTCTTTAATTGCTTCTTTTTTGGCAACAACATGGAGTAAATGAACATCAGCTCCAACAACTTGTGCCGTAATCAGTGCGTGCTCAATAGCACTCTCTGCAACTTCGGTAAAATCGAAGGGCACAATAAATTTTTTCTTGGTCATAGTTTAAAGATTTGTTCTGGTTTTATAATAACACAAATTTATACTTTTTTAAGGTGATTAGGCCTACAAAATAGTAATAATTAATCTATTTATTATGGATTATAAATAAAAACTCAAGATGCAGTTTTTTTATTTTTCAAATACCCGTTTATAAATATTGCTCCAATTATAATACAAGTGCCAATGTAAAACCCAGTGGACATCTTCTCACTAACCTCACCACGAACATAGCCAAGTGTTAATGCGATTATAATGGCATAAATTGGTTCCATATTTAACCCCATACTCACTGTAAATGGAGTAAGAAATTTCATGAGCCAAACGCTTATCATAAATGCAGCGGTGGTGCATACTAATCCAAGTATTAATAAATAAATCCAATCTGTTTGACTAACTTCAAATAGGTTTTGATTTAAAGCATTTGTTCCGGCCAAAATAATTGCCATTGTCACAAATCCACCAAGCATTTCGTACTTAGTAATTTGAAATGAGGGCATGGTGCGGATATGTTTTCCGTTTAAAACGCCAAATAATGCCGCTAAAAAAGCAGAGATTAACCCAACCATAATTCCACTAATATATTGCGGTTCAAAGCCTATGATTAAAACAATTCCTGTTACAATGGCTAAGCTCAAAACAAATTCGGATAAAAGCCACGTTCTTTTTAAAATGAGGGGTTCTAAAATTGCGGTAAATAATGTTGTACTTGACATGCATACAACTCCTACAGATACAGTACTTAGTTTAATGGATTGAAAAAAGGTAAACCAATGCAGTCCCACCACTATTCCCGTTCCTAATAAAATGGCAAGTTGAACAGGTGTAATACTCCGTTTGCTTCTGTAGAAAAAACCAATAAGCAAAAGTGAGGTAAAGGCAATACCCATTCTAAAAAAAACAATTTTGTCGGCTGACAAATCTATTTCTTTACCCAATACTCCGGTAAAGCCCCATACAAATACAATGAGGTTGAGAATTAAATAATGCTTTAAAGTTCCGCCCATAAAAAAACCGCAACAAACACTGCATGTTTTACAGGTTTGATGCGGCTAAAATTAGTTAGTTTTATTGAGCCTACTATTTAACAGCTTCTTTTTTCTTAATTACTGTTTTTACCTTTTCTTCTTGTTCCGTTATCTCTCCTTTTTTAGACTCTTGGTTCTTCTTTCCTTCTTCAATTGATTTTTCTGTCTCTTCAATTTTTTTCTTGTAATCCTCAATTGCTTTCTTCATTTTCTCCTCTTCTTTTTCCAAATCCTCTAACTCTTTTTGTCGCTCTTTTAAGATTTTTTCTTCGGCTTTAATTTCCTCATCTACTACACTTTTTGCTGCTTTAATGCCAAATTTTTGTAAACGAGCATTAATCACTTTTGCCTGCGCACCATGTTCGCCCGAATTTAAAAAAGCGCCTCCTAAATCAATAGCCACTGATACAAATGCACCACCGTCTCCGTTTTCTTCCACTTTTGCATAAACGTCAAAAGTGTTTTTCCCCATTTCTTTTAATTTACAATCGTCAACAAATACAAAAGAACCTCCTTTATACTTTCCTTTCCAATCTTTCAACTCGTCTTTTAATTCTTTTTCAATTTGTTTAAGCGTACCGTATGGAATAGAGACGTAAAAGCCTTCTTTCGTTCCGTCAATATTTACCTTTTTTTCTTCAACTGATACTTGTGCAAATGCACCAAATGTCATTAGTGCAATTATAAGGGTGGTTATTTTTTTCATGCTATGTATTTTTATTTTTGGGAAGTAAGAACAATTATTTCGTCCGCTTCAAAGTTTTAATAAAAATAAGCATTTGTAACCTTCTAGACACGACTCATCCTATGAAAATGACTATTTTTACGACGAAATGCAGTTTAAAGACGTCGTAGGAAATAGCGAGATTAAAAAAGCACTCATACATGAGGTAAAAGCGGGCAGAGTAAGCCATGCGCAGATGCTTTTAGGACCTGAAGGATCGGGGAAATTACCTTTAGCAATTGCTTTTGCGCAATACCTGTTATGTGATCAGCCATCTAAAACGGATTCATGTAATAAATGTCCTAATTGTTTAAAGGTTAGTAGCCTAACACACCCTGACTTGCATTTTGTTTTTCCTGTTGTTGCCAATAAAACCAACAAAGTAGGTTCTTCTAAAGATCGTATTAAGGAATGGAATGAATATGTGTTAAAACAGAAGTATTTCAACTTAAAACAATGGCAACAGTCATTGGATGAAATGGGCAAAAACGCAGCGATTGGAGTAGAAGAAAGCCGTCAAATATTGAAACGCCTTGCACTAAAATCATATAGTGGAAAGTATAAAATAATGATCATTTGGTTGCCAGAAAAAATGAATGCTCAATCGGCAAATAAACTGCTTAAATTGTTGGAAGAGCCGCCAGAAAGTACTCTGTTTTTTCTTGTTAGCGATAATGCTGAATATATTTTGCCAACTATTTTATCTAGAACTCAATTAATTCGAATCCCTAGTTTATCGGTTGATGATATTCAAGAGTATTTGAGTAAAACGTATAAAGTTGAAGAAGGCGCAGCAAGTTCGGCAGCAGGATTGAGTCAAGGCAATATGGCTGAGGCAATTGAAATTTTGCAAGGAGCAAAGTCACAGCATCTGTTTTTTGACCTTTTTGTAAAGGTTATGCGTGCAGCATACACTGCTAATCCAATTGAGCTGATGAATGTAAGTGATGAGGCGGCAGGTTTAGACAAGGAAAACCAAAAGAATTTTGTAAAATATGGGTTGCATATTTTTAGAGAAAGCATCATTTTAAATTACATGAAAGGTGAACTCGGAAATTTGCGTGCTGAGGAACGAGATTTCTTAAATAAATTTGCTCGTTTTATCAATAATCAAAACATAACGGAGTTGATGACGGAGTTTAATGAGGCACACTATCATTTGGAAAGAAATGCCAATGCAAAAATTCTCTTTGCAGACTTGGTTATTAAATTAACAAAGCTCATTAAAAAAGGTGTCTAGTTCTTATTAGTTCATTGAACTAAGTTAAAATTGCCTGTGCATTTGTGGGGTCAAAATCCAACATTAATAGTTAATTTTAAACCTATGTTTGAAAAAATAAAACTGTTTTCAAGTGCTATTTTACTGGTTGGAATTATTGGTGCCTGTGCTGGTACTGATGAACCTGAAGATAATGTAATTGAAGAGCAACCCATTCATACTTTTGTTGCAGCAGGCCATGCTTATGGTAATCCTGATACATATACATCCTCTGTTTATCCTCCACTTTTAAACAAGTTGGACAGCTTAATTCAGGTTCGCCCAATTGATCAATTGATTTTAATGGGAGATGTTGTAGCACACCCAACAGAAGAAAATTGGGAAACAGTAAGGCACGAATTAGATAGTTTAGAAATTGCGGAGTGGAATATTGCTCCCGGTAATCATGACATTAGTCCTTATATGGATGAGCACATTCAGCCAGTTAAATATATGGCCTTGCAACGCGCCAATAGTTTGTTTTTACTTTTAAATACTACGCGTGCAGGGTGGACAGTTGATTCTGTACAAGCCCATTTTATTGATACAACTTTGGCAAATGCAACCAACTATGACCAAATTTTTGTTTTTACACATCAGCTCTGGTGGGAGAAAAATCCTCCAACTCATTTTGAATTGGATTCTTTACGTCCTAATTCTTTTGCATTATTTGATGGCCCAACGGATTTTTGGCAAGATGCATTTCCATATTTTGAGGATTTAGAGCAAGAGGTCTATTTTTTTGCTGGTGATATGGGCTGTTATTTTGGCTTGCCTGGTTATTATGAAGATCATTTTGAAAATTATCATTTCTATGGAAGCGGCATGGGTGGTGCGGTTGAGGATAATTTAATTTATGGTCAACTTTTTCAAGACGGCTCTGTTAAAATTGAGCGGGTTGATTTCTGAGAGGTTTAAATCTAAACGCTTATCTTTACAAGTTGATAAATTAACTAGTGATTGTCGGAAATAATGTATTTCTGACTTGACAGTAATATACTACGGAAAATGGGATGCAGTAATTGTTCGAATGGAGGAGGGGTACCTAATGGTTGCAAAAGCAACGGTTCGTGTGGGACAGGCAATTGTGGTAAATTATCCGTATTTGATTGGTTGGCAGACGTAGAATTACCAAATGGCCAAAGCACTTATGACGTTGTTGAGCTTCGTTTTAAGAGTAGCCGTAAAGGTTTTTACAGAAATATAAAAGGATTGAACTTGCAGGTTGGGGATGTTGTTGCAGTAGAAACAAGTCCGGGGTACGACATTGGTGTGGTATCTATTGTAGGGGAATTAGCCAGGATTCAAGTAAGGAAAAAAACACAAAACTTTAAAGCGCATGAGGCGCGCTCTATTATAAGAAAAGCGACTAAAGAAGACGTTGACAAGTGGATGAAGTTCCGCGCAAAAGAGTCTGAAACTATGTTTGCTTCAAGAAGTTTAGCTTCTGAATTAGGGTTGGAAATGAAAATTTCTGATGTTGAATACCAAGGGGATGGAACAAAAGCCACCTTTTATTATACGGCAGAGGAAAGAGTGGATTTTAGACAACTGATTCGGAACTTAGCGGATGAGTTTAAGTTGAAAATTGAGATGAAACAAATTGGTGTTCGTCAAGAAGCTGCTCGATTGGGCGGAATTGGTTCTTGTGGGCGTGAATTGTGTTGTTCAACTTGGTTAACTGATTTTAGATCGGTTTCAACGGCTTCTGCGCGTTATCAGCAGCTTTCATTAAATCCGCAAAAATTGGCGGGGCAATGTGGTAAATTAAAGTGTTGCTTAAATTATGAGCTAGATGCTTATTTAGAGGCATTAAAGAAGTTTCCACGTTCTGATGTGCGTTTAAAAACACAAAAGGGAATTGCTTTTCACGTTAAAACTGATGTGTTTAAAGAGCAAATGTGGTATATCCAAGAGGATAAGAAAAACCCAGGTGCTGGTGGGTTTATTCCATTAACACCTGACCGGGTACATGAAATTATTAAACTCAATAAGGCCGGCGAATTGCCAGTTGATTTGAAAGATTTCATGATTGAGGTTGAGGTTGAGATTCCAGATTATACAGATGTGGTTGGTCAAGATGACTTAAATCGTTTTGAGCACGTTTTCAAACGCAATAAAAAGAAAAAGCGGAAGAAAAAACCAAGTAAAGGAGGGCAGCAAACTCAAAATAACAAAAAGCCACAGGCTCAGGGCAATAAAAAACCGCAAGGACAAGGAAATAATCCGAATAGTCAAAAGCGCAAGCCTAACCCTAACCAGAAAAAGAAACAAAATCCGAATCAGAAAAAAACGGATAATAACAATAAGCCAAATAACCAACAGGCTAAGCCAAATCCACAAAAGAAAAAGCGCCCAAATAACAATCCAAATCAGAAGAAGAATAATCCGCAAGGTGCAAAATCGGGTAACGAAAATCAGAACCCGCGTTCTGAAAACAGTGGAAATAAAAAGCCAAACAATAATAACCGTAATCGGAATCGAAAGAAACCGATTAATAAGGATAAGGCGAATAAACCCGTTGAAAATAATGAAAAGAAAGACGCTTAATATTGCACGTAATGCGGGGGTCGTAATGGGCTTGGTAATGCTCCTCGGCCTGGGTTCTTGTGATAGCAATAAGATTTATGATGAAAATATTGCCATTACAGATAATGTTTGGTTAAGTGACGACATTAAAACTTTTGAGTTTGATGTAACAGACACCATGTCGGCAGTTAATATTTTTGTGAATTTGCGTACAACAACGGATTATCAATACAGTAATATCTACGTTTTTTTATACAGCGAATATCCAAATGGTACCACAAATAAAGACACCTTGGAGTTTTTATTGGCAAAACCGGATGGAGAATGGTATGGAGAAAATACGGGAACTGTAGTGGAGTTTAAAGGTTTAATTGCAAGTGGTGGACGTTTCTCTACTGCGGGTAAATATCAATTCCAAATTCAACACGCCATGCGCGAAAAAGAATTGCTTGAGGTAATTGATGTTGGAATGCGCGTTGAGATAAAGGAGGATTAGAACTAGGATGGAAGGGTCAAAAAACTATTTCCATTCACTAGATGCACTTAGGTTTTTTGCCTTTTTAAAGGTCTTTATTTTTCATATTCCATTAATTTTTGTTGCCGAAAACGAACCTTTTAAACAATGGTTTAGTGACCATATTCGTCATGGCGGCGGAATCGGTGTCAGCTTCTTTTTTGTATTGAGTGGGTTTTTAATCACTAATATTTTAGCCAAAGAAAAACTAAGAACTGGAACGATTGATTTGAAAAGATTTTTTGTTCGAAGAGCGTTTCGAATTTGGCCATTGTATTATTTTTTAGTTATTGTAGCACTTACTTTGCCGTATGATTGGGCACAATCTGCCGGGTTTCATACAAATTGGGGCGGTTATGATCCTGATTGGCGTTTTTCATTGGCCTTTGCGGATAATTATAAATCCTTAATAATGGATTTACCTCCCAAAACAACTCCACTTCCAGTGTTTTGGTCTTTGTGTATTGAGGTTCATTTTTACTTGCTTTGGATGGTAGTGCTGTATTTCATTAAAGGAAAATGGATTCCATATTTTTTAACAATAGCCATTGTTTTAGCCTGGATTTTTAGAATTTATGACCATCAGATTTGGCAAAACGAAAACATTACCAATAACGATATTTTTACCAATTTAGATTACTTTGCAATTAGTGGTTTATTGGGCTACTATGTGGCGCTTAATAGAGAACGAGTTATTGCTTTTGTTAAGAGCATACCTTCAATCGTTAAAGATCTTTATTTGCTTGGGGTGATTATAATGCTGTTTAATTTAAAGAGCATTTTCATGCATGACATTTGGTGGCTTGATATTTTTAAGTTTACCATTCAGGCTTTAATATTTACAGGGTTAGTGTTGATTTATTTACCGGGCGATATGCGTTGGAGAATATCAGAAAGCAATATTTTTTCAAGGCTTGGCAAAATGTGTTACGGCCTTTATGTTTACCACATCATTTGGATTCATGTGGTACTGCGAATTTTTAGAAACAACGAAATTAAGCTGGATAATTGGCCTGATTATATTGTGTTTTTTGTAATAACTTTTGTTGGGACGCTTATTACAAGCTACTTGTCTTATCGTTATTTTGAAGTACCAATCTTAAAGTTTAAAGAGAAGTTGTTTCCAAGATAAGGATTACAATAACTCATCCAATCGTTTGTTCTGGTTGAAATAGTTAATGGCCTCTTGTTTTGAGCAATCAAAATAATTATTCAACATCCAATCCGCTAAGTAATTGCGATATTCTTCTTTGCTAACTAAAGCAAAATAAATGAATCCTCTTCCCTTTTTTTTGTGGCCAATGAACTTCTTTTTTTCAAGAATTCTAACAATGGTTGAGGTAGTATTATATGCTGGTTTAGGCGCTGGATAAAATTGAATAATATCTTTTACAGTGGCTTCTTTAAGCCCCCATAGTCTTAGCATTACCTGTTCTTCTGCCTGCGTTAATCTTAGCATAATAGTGTAAAACTAAAAAATTAATTCAAAATAGGTTCATGTCGCAGATGGCAAATCTCTCCGTTCAAATTTGAGAGATGGATTAAAACAAACCTAAAAACCTTCTTCTGCAAACAGAGGTTCTAAACAAATCTACTTTTTCTGTGTGATTGGCTTTCTTCAGTTTTTCGGTCAATACAGTGGCCGAATTTCTAATTTTATAATCCAATTCGTCTTGAGAAATAGGAACAACGCCTAAGAAACGGATATCTAAAGCTTGCCAATTTTCGTTTTCGAAAAATGATCCCAAAGTAATTGGTTCTATTAGCATAAAATGGTTCGCTTTAAAACGGTCAGATAACTCTTCTGGTGGGTTCCCTGCAGGAATTGTGTCTCCAGGACCAAACCAGGTGTCGTTTTTTTGAGGTACACAAGCTAAGCGATCTAACCATTCTATTGGCCAGTTTTCAACTTCGATATTCCAAAAATCAGGTAAACAAAAATACAGCTCTATCTTTTTAAAAGGTTCAAAACCCTCTTTTACTTCTTGTATTTTTGAAGATAATCCTTCCGTAAACATTAACCGGCACCCCCATTCTGGTAAGTGTACCCATTTTATTTGAAAGCCATATTGTATGTTTTCATGCAAGGTGGATATTTCCAACTTTGGATCTATGGTGGACAAGGTTTCCTCAATCATATTACAAAAATAAAAAACCCCAGGCTCTAATGAACCTGGGGCTTTAAAATAAATGCTATTTTTTATTGAATCACTACAGTTTCTTGTGAAGTAACCTCTTGTTCAATTTTAATAATTCCTTCTCCGTATAAAGTGTCTCCACTTCTAACCTCAATGTCTAATACTGCAACACCAGCTTGACCAAGGTTGTAATTATCTGAAAAATCAAATGATGCAATTCCATCAACTCCTGTCCAAATCGTGTCATCAATAATAATTGCTCCGTGCTCTTCAATAGTTGGACTTGGGTATAAACGAACCATTGCGTCAGGGAATACAACTCCTCCAGTATCTACAACTGTAATTTTCGCAACTGTCTCTCCTTCTTTTCTGCAAGATCCTGCTGTAAGTGCTATAAAAGCCCCAGCCATTAATACTAATCCTGCTTTTCCAATAATTTTATTCATTTTCATCTGTTTTATATCATTCCCAATAAGAACAACCTCTACAAAAATACGATTTTTTTAAATAAAGGTTTCTTCTTACTTGTTTTTCATGCTGCTAATTCCGTTCAATAATGCTATTAATCAACAATTTATTGAAGGATTACAGTTTCATTATTCATTTTTTCTTCTTCTATTTTTATAATACCAGTTCCAATAAATGTTTCATAAGTAACATCAATATCCAATACTGCAAAACCTGCTTGCCCTAATTTAAAATAATCTGTATAGTCAAAATTTGCAATTCCCTGTGCATTGGTATAAACCGTATCATCTATAATATTAGCACGTGGTGGACTTGTTGTCGAAGTTCCATATAGTCGTACAAATGCATCAGAAACAGGTAGTCCTTCGGTGTCAACAACTTTAATGCTAGCCACAGTAGGGTCTTCTTTTTTACAGGAAGAAATTCCAAAACTTGTGCCAAAAGCAATCAAGAATATCAGTATTAATTTAAATCGATTCATCTTTAACTTTAAATAAGTTTATTTACTAATTAGTACAAAATGCCATGTAAAAGGTTGTCTGGCTACGGTTTTATTTAGTTTTACACCTATTATTTACATTAGGCGTTCATACAATTCTATCCGCGTTTTTTTTGTAATTTCGCGTAGCGCTAGAAGCGGCGTGCAAGAGTTATAACAGTTAAGCATTTATAAAAGTTACAGACCTACCATGGGTTTAATAGAAAAAATAGAAGAAATTAAAGCTGAGATGAGCCAAGCAAAGGTGAAATCAGCTGAAGAGTTAGAAGCTTTTCGTATTCAGTTTTTAGGATCAAAAAACATCATTAAAGGACTTTATCAGGAGCTAAAAGAGGTTCCAAATGAGCTAAAGAAGGATTTTGGTCAAAAAATTAATGCTTTAAAGCAAGAAAGTGAAAAAGCTTTTGAGCAATTTAAAGCAAGTGTTGGCGGCGGAGCAAAAAAATCTGCTTCAAGCCAAGTTGATTTAACAAGACCGGCTGAAGAAATAGCACTAGGTTCGCGTCACCCATTGGCGGTGGTTCGAAATGAGATTATTGAAATATTTAATCGGATTGGCTATACCGTTTCTGAAGGACCAGAAATTGAGGATGATTGGCATAATTTTTCAGCACTGAACTTTCCACCTGAGCATCCAGCAAGAGATATGCAGGATACATTTTTCATTGAAAAAGGTGAAAACGATATGGCATTGCGTACGCATACATCATCTGTTCAGGTACGTGTTATGGAAGGAAGCAAACCACCAATTCGGACAATTTCTCCGGGGCGTGTTTATCGTAATGAAGCAATTTCTGCTCGTGCACATTGTTTCTTTCACCAAGTTGAAGGATTATATGTAGATAAAGGAGTTTCATTCGCAGATTTAAAGCAAACATTAGATTACTTTTCTAAAGAAATGTTTGGTGAAAAAGCGAAGATTAGGTTGCGTCCTTCTTACTTTCCGTTTACTGAACCAAGTGCTGAGGTAGATGTTTCTTGCACTATTTGTAATGGTAAAGGTTGCAACGTTTGTAAATATACTGGTTGGTTAGAAATTTTGGGTTGCGGTATGGTAGACCCGGCTGTATTAGAATCAGCAAATATAGATAGTAATGTGTATTCTGGATTTGCATTTGGAATGGGTGTAGAAAGAATTGCTCAGCTAAAATATCGCGTGGGTGATTTACGTTTATACTCTGAAAATGATGTCCGGTTTTTAGATCAATTTAAATCAGCGTTTTAATGGGGTTTTTTGGATTCGGAAGTAAAAGATCAGAGGAAAAGTCAAGTGTTAATTGGTTTCGCCTAAATACAGGTGAAGATTTGGATCAATTGATCCAAAAGGAGTCTTTTGAAAAACCTGTAATGTTGTTTAAGCATAGCACAAGATGCTCTATTAGTTCCATGGCTTTAAGCCGCTTGGAAAACTATTGGGATATTGATGAAGAAGCTTTGCAACCTGTTTATTTGGACTTAATTGCTAATCGAGATATTTCAAATAAAATAGCGGCAGATTTGAGAGTAACACATCAGTCACCGCAAATTTTAATCGTAAAAAACGGAAAATGCATTTACCAAGCATCACATAATCAAATTGATGTAGAAGACATAAAACAAAACTTATGATAAAGGCCATAATCATTGATGATATACCAGAAGCAAGAACAGTTTTAAAAGCAGATCTTGAAAACTATTGTGTTAATATTAGTGTTGTTGGTGAGGCCGAAGGTGTGGTTTCTGGAGCAAAAGTGATTAAGGAGTTAAAACCAGATTTGGTTTTTTTGGATATTCAAATGCAAGACGGAACAGGTTTTGACCTATTGGAGATTCTACCTGAAAAGGATTTTAAATTGATTTTCACAACTGCCTCAGATGAATTTGCTGTAAAAGCATTTAAGTTTAGTGCTGTTGATTATTTATTAAAGCCCATTGATCCAGATGAGTTAATGGACGCGGTTAGCAAAGTTGAGCAGCAAGATAAACCTGCTGAGCGCATTGGATTATTAAAAGAAAACTTTGATCAGCCTAAACGAATTGCGCTCAATACATTAGATAAAATACATATTGTTGAAGTAGCGGAAATTTTGCGCTGCGAATCCAATATTAATTATACCATGTTTTACTTTTTAGACGGAACTAAATTGTTAGTTACTAAAACGCTAAAAGAGTTTGACAAACTTTTAACGGATCATTATTTTATTCGTGTGCACCAGTCACATTTGGTAAATGCAAGATTTATCAAAGAATTCACCAAGTCTGACGGATACATTATTATGAAAGATGGTACCAAAGTGCCTGTGTCTACAAGAAAAAAACAGGTGTTAATGGAAATGATCCAAAACTTTTAATCCCAAAGATGAAGAAATTTTTGCCTTTATTGATTTTTGTTGTTGCTGCGGCATTTGTTTTGGTGCAGTGCAATGGCGAAAGTCCAGAAGATGACCCAATCGATAGACCGATAAACAATGTGGTGCCAGCTCAATTAACTTCACCGTCAAATGAGGGGCAATACACCATTGGTGATTCTGTTGAGGTGGCTATTAAGATTAATGAATCGGAAGGAATTTCGGATCTTGAATTGATTGTCAACGATACTGTTTATTTAGGAAACCTATCCGTAGAAGATCAAACAATTTGGATAACTACAGACAGTTTAACCAAAGTTGGATGGACTAAAATTTTATTGTCTTATACAGATGCTGATGGTAAAAAGCGATCAGATTATCGTAAAGTTGTATTCTTCAGTAATATTTTACCCGCAACTCTTAACGCAACAATTGTAAACACATATCCGCATATAAAAGGTTCATATACACAAGGGCTAGAGTTTTATGAAGGAAAATTGTTTGAAGGAACGGGACAATATAATCGCTCAGTATTAGCAGAGGTTGATTTAACTACAGGAACGCAAATAAGAAAACATGATTTAGATGGGTCAATTTTTGGAGAGGGAATAACAATTTTAAATGATACTATTTATCAAATCACTTATCGTGCACAAACTTGCTATATGTATGATATGTCATTCAATCAAATTGGACAATTCAATTATGATGGCGAAGGTTGGGGGCTTTGTAATGATGGTGAAAACCTAATAATGTCAAATGGTGATTCAGAAATTGTTTGGAGAAACCCGCAAACATTTGCAATTGTAAAATCAATAGAGGTCTTTGATGATGACCAATCTGTTGAGCAATTGAACGAGCTAGAATTAATTAATGGGCGCCTATTCTCAAACATTTATAGAGACACGAAAATTGCAGAAATAGATACGGCAACGGGTAAAGTATTATCTTATATCTACTGTCAAAATTTAGTGACAGATGCCAGTGATGTTGGAAATGATGTTTTAAATGGAATAGCGCATAATCCTGCAACAGGAAAAACCTATGTTACAGGTAAATTATGGCCAAAACTCTACGAAGTTAAATTTGAATAATGAGTAAACTAATCGTAGTACCTACACCAATTGGCAACTTAGAGGACATGACCTTTAGAGCCATTCGTATTTTAAAAGAAGCGGATGCTGTATTGGCCGAAGATACTAGAACCACTGTCAAATTATTTCAAAAGTTTGAAATTGAAAACAAACTCATTTCACATCACTTAAATAATGAGCATAAAACGGTTGATCGCATTGTAAATGAATTAGAAAGTGGTTTAACTTATGCACTTGTTTCAGATGCTGGAACACCTGCAATTTCAGATCCTGGTTTTTTATTAGTGCGTGAATGTGTGCGTAGAGGAATTGAGGTAGAATGTTTACCGGGACCAACAGCATTTGTTCCGGCTTTAGTTAATTCTGGTTTTCCATGCGAAAAATTCGTTTATGAAGGGTTTCTGCCCACAAAAAAGGGACGCCAAACACGAATCATGCAAATTGCAGAAGAACAGCGCACAGTTGTTTTATACGAATCTCCACACCGTATTTTAAAAGCACTAAAACAGTTTCAAGAACATTTTGAGGCAGATAGACAAATATCAATTTCCCGCGAAATTTCTAAAAAGTTTGAAGAAACTGTGAGAGGAACAACTGAAGAGTTGTTAAATCACTTTACCAATAATCCAATTAAAGGAGAATTTGTGGTGGTGGTTGAGGGGAAAGCCAAGTGAATAATCACTTAAACTTTAAACATGAGAATTTATTGGATTAAAGATCTCGCATCAGGATGTATTGGTATGATGTCTCGTCCTCGTGGGAATGATTGGTTATCGGATGAAATATCGTACCTAAGAGGATGTGGAGTAGATCATGTGGTTTCTTTATTAGAATCTCATGAAATTGATGAGTTAGAGCTTGAATTAGAACAAGAATTTTGCTCACAAAATGAGATTGAATTTACAAATTTTCCAATTGCAGACTGTGAAGTACCAAAAAGTAAAATTGAATTCAACGAGTTAATTAAGAAACTTGTTTTAGAAATTAATAATGGACGAAAAATTATTGTGCATTGCAGAATGGGAATAGGGAGAACTTCAACAGTTGTGGCAGCTATACTTATACAATTAGGAGAGCAGCAGTCTAATGTTTTTGAATATATTAGTACAATAAGAACTTTAGAAGTTCCTGATACAAAAAAGCAAAAAGATTGGGTGCTCAGCAATTGTCTCAATTCAAACATCTAATTTTATCCTGAATAAGAAATGAGTATGCAAGCAATTTACTTAGTAAAAAATGGCGAAGCTTCATCCGCCTTTGAATTACGTGATCATAAAATTCCAGCCCCACAAGCTAAAGAAGTTCGAATTAAAGTAGAGGCATTTGGTTTGAATTATGCAGATGTTATGGCGCGTAATGGTTTATACCGTGAAGCACCAACATTACCATCCGTAATTGGTTACGAAGTGGTAGGTGTAATCGATCAAGCCGGCACAGATATGGATGATGATTTAATTGGAAAACGAGTGGTAGCTTTTACACGTTTTGGAGGCTATTCTCAGTATGCCATTACAAAAAATTTTGCTTTTACTGTTATTGATGATCTAGATGCTGGCAAGGCGTTAAGTATTGCTACACAATATGTCACAGCCTATTATATGGCTAATTACGTTACTAATTTTTTTGAAGGAGATCGGGTTTTAATTCATGCGGGAGCAGGTGGAGTTGGAACGGCGTTAATTCAATTGTGTAAACTAAAAGGTTGTGAGGTATTTGCAACTGCAGGTTCGCAAGAAAAATTGGATTATATGAAAAGCCACGGAGCAGATCATGTCATTAATTATCGTAGTTCAGATTATGAAACGGAAGTGCAAAAACTGCTCGGTAACGAGCGTTTAGATGCTACATTCAATCCAATAGCGGGATCAACGTTTAAAAAGGATTTTAAGTTAATGGGGTCAGGAGGCCGTATTATTTTATTCGGTGGTTCAGAACGTTCGGGTAAAAAATGGGGAATTTTTTCTACACTCAACTTTGTGCGTAAAATGGGACTGGTATTACCTATCGGAACTATGATGCGTTCAAAATCTATCATTGGGGTGAACATGCTTAAAATTGGAGATAACCGTCCGCAAGTTTTGCAACGCTGCATGAATGAAGTAGCTAAAATGGTAATTGACGGTGAGGTTAATCCGCATGTTGGTGGAAGATATGATGT
>CAKZPK010000507.1 GCA_937139035.1 uncultured Crocinitomix sp.
ATTGTTGGAAGAGCATGTACTGTAGTGTAAACCGTATCCTCTCCAATACAACCATTAGCATCTGTTCCGGTTAAATAGTGAGACATAGAGCCTGCAAAACCTGGTGTAAAAGGAACTCCATCAATAGGGCCTGAAGTCCAAGTATAAGTGGCAGCTCCACTTCCAGTGAATGTATATGAATCTCCTAAACAAATTTCATCATCATCTACACTTCCTATTACTTCAGGATTGTCATGTACCGTTGCATCAATTGAAGTAGTATTTACACATCCGTTCGCATCTGTTCCAATTACAGTGTATGTTTCTGTACCAGTTACTCCAGGAGTGAATGATACGCCATTGGTAACGCCCATGTCCCACGTATAACTGGTTGCTCCGCCTCCTGTAAATACAAAATCATCTCCTAAACAAATTTCATCATCACTTACACTTGCGGTAACTGTAGGTAGTTCGTGTACAGTGATATCAACTGAAAATTGACAATCATCAGGATTATCACTAGTTGCTGTATAGGTTGTTACGCCAACAGGTGGCTCGAAAGCAACACCATCAACTACTCCTAAATTCCAACTAACTGTTCCTCCAAAATCCGAAGAAGCCTCTAATGTGACTGTTTCTCCAACACAAATACTTGTCGCCGAAACTGAAGTTGTCAATGCATCACAAGCTAATATGATACTAAAGTCATCAATTTGATTCCAAACACCAGAAGTTAGTACATTTTTAATGGAAATATGTGTCCCATTATTTGGAGCTATAAATGATATGGTATGTTCTTCCCAAGTACTTGAAGCTATAGAAGAAACTGTTCCTACAACTGTTCCTCCAATGCTAGGATCTTCTGTTGCTCCTATTTCCATGGTTCCTGTAACTGCACTAAATGAAAGGTTTCCATATTTCCAAAAAGTTAGATCATATTCTTCTCCTGAAATTAATGCATCAGTTAATTCAAGGTTTATCGCATCAGTTGTAGACATCCCAATAGCTTTTGAGCCATCTGGAATTGAAGGTATATAGCAACCCGTTTCATGAATATCGGCTTCCCATCCATCATACATTACAACATTATCCATTTTGGCATTAAAAGACGCCATGCTGTTGTTGTAATCACAACTAGTTGATGAGGTAGATTCAAAACTTCCATTAACGAAGCCTTGACCATTTGCTCCCATAACCATGAGTAACGCAGCAGGTAGAATCAATTTTTTCATAATTTACTTATTAGATTTAATTTATGGATCAAACTTAATCCGCATTTCTATCATTATAATATATATGTTGTGGATTGGCAAATTCTGTTGTGAATGATATCATTCACTTCATCTTTAGAATCGTTTACAACAAAAAACCTTTGTTCGTAACATTTGCTCATTAAGTCATATTTTATAGTGTAAATTTGCTCGATTGAAAATTATGATTGGATTTGTTATCGTTGTCCATATAAAAAGTGAGGTTAGCCATTGGTATTCTTGTTTTTTAGCTATGTGTCAGAAAAAAAGCTATTTAGGTAGTGGTAATAAATTAAAAAATCATCATTTTTGAGACCTATAAAAAACCCTATGAGAATTGTAATATTAGAAGATGAATTTTTTGTAGCTGATCATCTTAGAGAGATGGTTGTGCAACAAGGTTATGATGTTGTAGGTGTTTATCATAGTGGTGAAGATTTTATGGCAGAAACAAATTGGGACATTGACGTTGCTCTAGTTGATATATTTTTGTCAGGTAAAATTCTCGGGTTAGATGTTGCCGCTAAATTTCAGGAAAAAGAAATTCCATTTATTTTTCTGACAGCAAATAAGGATTTAGCAATTTTAAAAAAAGCAGCTTTTCTTTCTCCAAAAGCATATTTAAGTAAACCTTTTAATGAAAATGATGTAATTGCAGCACTTGAAATTGTATCCTTAGAAATTCCATCAAAAATATTATTGAGAGGACATCATGGAGTTGAAGAAATTGACCCAAAACAGATCATTTTTATTAAATCAGACGGGGCATATATACAGGTTCAAACAACCAAAAAGCAAATTGTACAACGAAAATTATTAAAGGAGATAGAATTAGAATTGCCTGATAATTTTATTCGTACGCACCGTTCCTATATTGTCAATAAATATTATATCACTCAAAAAAAATCGTCAGAATTGCAATTGGGTGAATATGTTATTCCAATTTCTAAAAGCTACAGAGGCTTTTAAGAATTAAAAGAGAACTCATACGTTCCATTTGTAATATCAAGTTTATAATCAGTACCGTTTACACGTCTTACTAATTGTTCAATTAATTTGATACCAGTACCAGATTTTGCATCATTTGGATGTGAAGAACCGTCAGAGTAGGAGAGAATATATCCTTTGTCATTAGCGCTAACCTTAATGAATACCTTTTCAACGTCCTTAGCATGTTGTAATGTGTTGGCTAACATTTCATTTAGAATAAGCCCAAAATAAACAATTCGCTCTCCTTCTATTTGAACAGGGCAAACTTCATGCTTAATGGTATAGCTCATTCCAATTGTATCGTAATGCTCTGTTATTTCCGAAAAGAAGGTGCTCAATTCTACTAATCCATTATGTACATCCAAATATAAGTGCTTATGCAAGGCGCTAATCGTTCGGATTTTGCTAGAAATACTCAATACAAATTTAGGATCTAAATTTTTCGATTGCTTTTTGGTGTATTCCAGCATTGAAATAATCATCTGAAGATTATTTTTGATTCGGTGATTACTTTCCACCATCAACATTTGGTATTTTTCGTTGAGCGTATTTAATTCAGAAACAGTGGTGTTTAAAGTTCTTTTTAAACGCCTTTCGCGGAAAAAAATGAGTACCACAATTACAATTACTAATACTAAAATAGTGATGAAAAAATAGAGTTCTTTTGTTTTATTGAATTCATTTTCAAGCTCTCGTGACTTTTTTAGAGCATCTTCTTTATATAAATTAGTATCGTGAATAATTTTGAAAGCAGCCATTTGGGCTGTATTTGTTTTTTCAATTTGCCTTACCGTATTTTCGTGGGATAAGTCGAGCCACCTTAAACCCTCAGTTTCATTTCTATGAGCAATAAACGGAGCTGCAATTATGCGATATAAATTACTCCTTATTGCGTACCATTCTGTGTTTTCAACACGTTCAACTAAAATAGGATAGAGTGAATCGAATTCATCAAAATGTCTTTCATTAACATAAGCATCTAGCACATTTGTCAGCACACTTACTTCGTTAATAGTGTCGTGTACGGCTTTGTAGAGTTCCGCGGCTTTAAGTAGGTTGTTTAACCCTTCTTCATAATTTCCACTTCTAGTTTGTCTAAACCCGAGTTCGTTTCTCAGGCCAGCTTCCTCTTCTTTAAAGTTAAACTCTACAGCTAGTGCTATCCCCTCATCAATAAATACTTTAATTGAGTCGTCTTGGGTTTGATGATCTAAATCTCCGTTTTCAGCATAAAGGGCTGCAAATCTGCCTAATTTTTGAACGTGTAGTTTTGGGTAAAGTTTTGTGTTTTTTAGAGACTCTAATAACGTTATACCTCTAGCAAAATTTTGCGTTTTTCTAAAAATCTCGGCTTTTTTAATTGTTGCACTAATCCTCGTTTCTTCTAAATTATATTGGCGGGCAATTTTAATGATTTGGTCCAATTCTCCAATACTCTCTCCATACAGTGCCAAACCATTGTATTGATTTGCCATTTGGAAATGTGATTCCAATTCTTCTTGAATTTCTTGAGACAATTGCGAAAACACGCAAAAAGGAATTAGAAATAAAAGGAGTAGGACTATTTTCATAGGTCTAAATGTAATTGAAAAAAATTTCATTTAATTAATTTCAGTCAATCATTCTAACTTTATTGTCAAACATTACAGTGGTTTATGTGGGGGCGCAGATTGCTCCTTTTACAGAAGACTTAAAGAAGTAGCATTCATTTTATTTACTATTTTTAAGAAAAGCATTTTTATGAAATTTTTTCTTTATTGTCTCGGTATATTTCTTTTTATTTCCTGTCAAAACAAGGATGAAAATCAATCAGGTACAGCTCCTTCAAACGAAACAAATGATGTTGTTGAAACTGTTGTTCCATATGAATCTGAAATAGCCGAAACCTCCACTCCAATGGATCTTGGTTTAAGAAGTATAGAAGCAGTTGATTTGCCAGATTTAGATTATGATGGAAACTTTACTGATTGCTGGACGTGGGATGATAAAAATGGAGAAAATTATCTGGTACGAAGTATTGAAGAGATGGAACTCAATTATCCAGAAGAAGATGGATGGGAATCATACGATCAAAATTTGCATGTTTATCATTACAGTAAATCGGGGACAGGTGAAATCATACTGTTGAGAGATTTAACAGATTTTGTTAAAGATTGCGAGTTTGATTTAATAATGAATCATTTAGATGCGGTTGAATTAAGTGATATTGATAACGATAATTACGGAGAAATAATTTTTGGATATCGGCTGCATTGCACAAGTGATGTTAGCCCAAGTAATCAAAAAGTGTTGTTGTTTGAAAACGGAGATAAATACATTTTAAGAGGAACATCTGTAGCAATGGGATATGGCGGTGAATACACACCTGGAGATGAATTTAATAGTGGACCGGAAGGATTTTTGGAAAAGGCAGAAAATTATTGGGAGGAGAATAAGGTTGAATATGCAATAGAGTCTAATGGGTTTTAAAAGGTATTTAAATGTTGAGCTATGAAAGAGGTGTTAGATGATAAATTTGAAACGGAGCAGTTAGTAGAGAATGATCAAGTAGTTCTTGTCGACTTTTACCATAAAGGACATTATGATATTGAGCATCAGAAAAGAATGCGGAGAGTTCTTCTAAAGCCAAATTTTAATAGCTCGATTAGAAGTTTTATAACGTTCTTACTGTTAGGGTTAATAGTAGGAGGTGCAGGGCTTAGTAATGCAGGAGCTGACGCTTCTGGGAGTATTGCAATTGGTGTAGGTTTGGCGTTTTTAATAATTGCTGGTTGGACTGTCATTATTGCTATTAAAACGAAACAATTCCTCACCCGACATTTTCAGAAAGTTGATAAAGGTTATGAGGGGCAAGGAGAATATGAAATCTTCATGAATGAGAATTTTTTTGGGAGTAAGGACATCTTGGGAGAACATCAATTTAACTGGACTAAAAATATTCGTATTAACAGAAAGAATGATATTCTTTTCTTTTATCAGTGGGAGGATTCTAATGATCCTATTTTTTATTTATCAAAAAATGTATTGGGAGATGAAAAGTTTGAAACAGCCTTAACATCTGTTGAAAGTAAAATAGCTCGATTGAAGCTTGCAGAAAAATAAAACCATAGTTTATGGCTTAATCTCAGCAAGTAATAATAAGTGAAGGGTTTTAGCGTTGAGGATTATAATTGTTAAACATAGTTGAACGGAGAATATATGATGAGTTATTTAGAGTCCATTAAAAAACAATTTGAATATTATAAATCTTTAGGAGATAAAACCTTTACTCAATTAAGTGATGAGCAATTATTTTGGCAACCGAATGAAGAAAGCAATAGTGTAGGTATTGTGGTGAATCATATTGTTGGTAATATGTTATCACGGTGGACAAACTTTTTAACTGAAGATGGCGAGAAGGAATGGCGTAAACGTGATCAGGAATTTGAAATTATTTTAAAAACTAGAGCAGAATTAGAAGCAAGATGGGAAGAAGGATGGGCGTGTTTGTTTAATGCCATAAACCCACTCACAAATTCAGATTTAGAAAAGGAAATATATATTAGAAATATGGGGCATACAGTGACAGAAGCCATAAATAGGCAATTGGCACACTACGCTTATCACATAGGACAAATTGTATTTATTGGAAAATTGACGGCAAATGAAAATTGGGCGTCACTTTCCATTCCAAAAGGGAATTCTAAAGCCTATAACGCTGAAAAGTTTGCAAAGCCTAAACGTAAAGAACACTTTACGGATGATTTATAAGAATAGCCAATGAAATTCCTCTTTTTTTATGGGCATTTATTTGCATTGGTTTTATTTAGCCCATTTATATATGTGTGTGCCTCTCTTTTCTTTATAAATCAACCAGGTTTTAATGGGTGGAATTATATTATCCCCTTTTTTCTTTATTTACTCGGCGGTTTTTTTTGGTACTACCTAATTAAACAAAAACGAAAAGATAATTTGAAAATTTATTGGTGGGAGCATGTGGTGATGTTTACCTTTAGTTTTACTGCGCTAACAGGAGCTGTCTATTTATTATTAGCAGCCTTTTTTGGTATGCTTTTAGGATTAATGGTGCAAGGTTGTTCTTTTGGGTCTGTTTAAATTTGAAAGTATCTTTTGTTGATTGCGTCTAAAAAAATCAATTAGATTGATTTTTGAAATATGACAAATGAATTTAAAGAGTTCTCTACAGATGCACTTTTACGTATAGGTGATGAAGAGTTATTGTTGCCCTATAAAGATGGGAAACAAATAGGATTGTATACATTTATTCAAGCCGGGGATACTATGGCAGAGATTATTGTGGATGGAGAGTTGCTAGTGGTTTGTCCCAACCACATTATGTCACTTACACCAATTCAATCTATTACCTTTGTTGGAGGAGAGAATTTAATTGTCCATCAATTTAATCGTGAGTTTTATTGTATTAAGGATCATGACAAAGAGGTAAGCTGCATGGGGCTTCTCTTTTTTGGTAATAATTTTACTCCAATTCTGAAATTGTCTGATGAGGAACTGGAAAAATTTGATCAATTACATAAGGTAATCAAAGAGGAAATGGAAATGCGCGACAACATTCAGGCAGAGATGTTGAGGATGTTATTAAAGCGTTATATCATTAAAGCCACGCGGCTAGTCAAAGAACAACAACATTTAGAGCAGGAGTACTCGCCAAAGTTAGAATTGCTTAGACAGTTTAATATTTTAGTTGAAAGTCATTTTAAAAAAGAGCATCAAGTTGTTTTTTATGCTGAGCAATTGAATAAATCGCCTAAGACATTATCCAATACATTTCGGCAATACAATACTGCACCTTTAAAAATTATTCAAAACAGATTGATCCTTGAAGCAAAAAGATTATTGAGTTATACCGATCTTTCACAGAAAGAGGTTGCCTATGAATTAGGGTTTGAAGATGCTTCACATTTCAGTAGATTCTTTAAAAACAAGGTTGAAATATCGCCAAGTAGCTTTAAAAATTCCAAAAAAGGAAAAATTGGCATGTCTTAGGGAAAAATCTTCCTTTTTCGCGGGTTGAATTCTCCGCAACTTTGTCTCATCAAATATTAACAGGGGTTTATTCCCAACTAAAATAAAATAAGATGAGAACATTTGAAGTACCCACAAAAGGGCAGGTTAGTGAAGCAAACCAAACCATTTTTGACGATTTAAAAGGCAAGTTAGGTTTTGTGCCGAATTTATATGCAACATATGCTTATTCGAACAATGCGCTTCAAAATTACTTAACATTAAATAGTGCGAGCACCTCTTTAAATAATAAAGAAAAAGAAGCCGTTAATCTAGCTGTAAGCGAAGTGAATGGATGTAATTATTGTTTGTCTGCACATACTGCAATTGCTAAAATGAATGGTTTAAATGATGCTGAAATTTTAGAATTGAGAGCAGGAAGTGCTTCTTTCGATCAAAAATTAAATGCATTGGCAACCTTTGCTAAACATTCAGTTGAAACTAGAGGCAAAGTAAGTGATGAGGTAAAAGAAGCCTTTTTTCAAGCCGGGTTTACAAACGAAAATTTGGTTGATACAATTGTATTAATAGGAGATAAAACAATTAGTAATTACTTGAATAATACAACAGAGATTCCAGTAGATTTTCCTCAAGTTCAACCACTAGAACTTGTACAACATTAAAAAATAATAAATTTAAAAATAGATTAAGATGAAAAATATCATTAGAAATAGCGTACTAGCATTGTTATTATTAATTAGCGGAATTGGATTTTCGCAAGATGCAGGAAACGTAGTGTTAGAACAAACAGATGGACAATTTACAGTTCAAGAATTGCATTTGGCAGCAGGAGATTATGTTTTTGAAATTGTAAATAACGGAGTTGATCACGAAATAGGTTTTGTTATAGCTCCTGAAGGGCAAACAGATGCTGAACACCACATTAAAGAGGCATATGTAACGGCTCCAGTTCAAGAAGGATCAAGTTCACAAACAAATGTTGTCACTTTAAAACCTGGGACCTACGTTTATTTTTGCCCCTTAAATCCAACACCTGAATACAAGTTGATTGTGAATTAAGAAATAGTTAGTTTTGTAATTAAAAAAAAGTCATCCATAAGCATTTGGATGGCTTTTTTTTTTGAATGAATATTTAGAAAATTCGACAACTCAAAATCGCCGTATCATCCACATAATTTCGTGGACCACGCCAATCGTCTAACTTACTAAAAACAATCTCATTTAAATCTTCCATTGATAATGGATAGAAGCTTTGCACAATTTTGGTTAACCGATCCGTTTCAAATTGTTCTTCTGTTGTGTTTTCCAATTCAACAACACCGTCTGTATATAAAATAAGTGTGGTATTGTTTTTAATTTCAACCTCCGCACTTTCTAAAAACGGAAGATCATCTAGCATGCCCAAACCAATACAGCCTTTGTTTAAAAATTGTGATTCACGCCCTCTAATTAATATCGGCCAATTATGTCCTGCGTTAACGTATTTTAATTTCCGCGTTTTTGAATTGTATTCCGCAATGAAAAATGTGATAAATTTTTCACCATTGGCGCTTGTAAATACCTTTTCGTTTAAGGTGGTTACTAGTTCTTCTAAATCAAGCCGTTGGAAATTATAAAGTGTACGTACTGTTGCCTGGAAATTTGCCATTAACATAGCTGCTGAAATCCCTTTGCCTGAAACATCTGCAATACAAACGATAAACTCATCTTCATTCAGCCGGATATAATCGTAATAATCACCACTTACTTTATGGTGTGATAAATATTTTGCTGAAATATCAATTGTTCCGTTAGACGGCAAATCAGAAGGGAAGAGGAGGCGTTGCATTTCAGAAGCAACTTCCAATTCTTGCTTAATACGCTGCTGTTTTAAACTTTCATTTGCTAAGCGCTTATTTTCAATCGCAACAACAATAATATTTGTAAGTGTTTGAATAAAGTTGAGGTTGCTAAAGCGCTCCTTGTTCTCAGTACTTTTATCATGTATGCCTGCTAAAAACAAATAGGCAAGCGGTTTTTCTTTATGAAAAACAGGAATGATTACATCAAAATTATTCAAAGACTTTTTATAGGAAGATTCTATAACTGTGATTTCTTTAAATTTAAGAATGTCACGCTCTATATTGATGTCTTTAATTTTTCCTTTTATGCCGAGTTTTGTAATAACCTTCCAATCGTTTTGGTGGTTGTACAATACGAACTTACGAATGCCCAATTGTTCGCGTAGGATAAAGCTATAAATGTCCAATAGTTCAGACACAGGGGCATTAAAATTGATGGATTTTGTGATCTCCAACAATGAATTGAGCTTAAATTCATTTGAGAGTAATTTATGCTCTAATTGATCAACGATATTTCCTACATCTGAGGTCATAAATTTTCAATAATCGACGGGAGTCTTTTAAATGCAGCAAGTTCTTTAAATTTAGATCTTGCCTCACCGCATGGCGAACCAAAGTAGGTTTTATCTGCAGCTAAATCCATTCCAACTCCAGATTGCCCTAAAACAGTGACGTTGTTATTGATAGTGATATCGCTTACAACACCAACTTGCCCCCAAAGGGTTACGTTATCTTTTATTATTACACAACCTGCAATTCCAACATTTGCAGCAAATAGGCAATTTTGGCCAACAACTGTGTCGTGTCCAACATGTACCTGGTTGTCTATTTTTGTTCCTTTACCAATAATAGTGTCTCCTGTTACACCACGATCAATTGTGCTTAATGCTCCAATTTCAACATGGTCTTCTAGTATTGTTCTACCGCAAGTATGCATGCGGTTATAGCCATCTGATTTTTTCTTGTAATAGAATGCATAATGCCCAATTACTGAATTAGGACCAACTACTACGTGGTCTCCAATTACCGAATTATCACCAATAACAGCTCCGGAATGAATAATTGTATTGCTTCCAATTGTTACATTATGCCCAATGGACACATTTGGAAAGATAGCTGTGTTTTCACCTACTTTAAAGTTGTTACCACTTGGAGATGTCCATGGAATATCAGGAGAAAAATGATTCGTGATTTTATTGAAAGCATCAAAAGGTGCATCACAAACAATAATTCCTTTTCCCGCAGGAACATCTACTTCTTGGTCAATCAAAATTACATCCGCAGCACTTTCTAGGGCTTTTTTGTAATATTTAGGATGATCAACAAAAACAATCTCTCCGGCTTCAATTTTATGAATTTCATTGATTCCAGTTATTTGCAAATTTGCATCACCATGAAAAGGTGCATTAAGCAAATCAGCTATTTCTTTTAAAGTATATGAGCGTTCAAATTTCATTAGCGTACTATTATCCAAAGGTGAAATTACGCTATTCGGTCGCACTGTAGACAGT
>CAKZPK010000508.1 GCA_937139035.1 uncultured Crocinitomix sp.
AGTAAGAGTGTTAATTTTTTCATCTTCCGAATTTTTCACAAAGATGTTCTTTTCTATAGCAAAGTTGCCACAATTTGAAAAGATGTAGGGGATATGTAGAGCATAAATTGGAAACCCAATTCAATAAAAGCAACTCTTTACTCTGGCAGGTGTCCCGTAATTGTCACTTTACCATGGTGAAAAGTTGGAAATCCATTTCCTTTTTCAAATTTGAGCTGCATCAAAATTATGTTTTTAGCCTTGTAAGCATAAGTAGTGCTATTAATTGTAGACTCAGTTTTGTTCAATTTACATGAAGTGATATTTCCTTTGACATCAACAGCAATGTCAAAAACTAAAATACCAGTTTTGCTCATTTCCATTTGGTAAGGAATTTCTTCCGTTATTTTTCTGCCATCTTCAATAATTCGACCACTTATTTGTCCCCAACTAAATAGTGAGGTAAAAAAAATAGAAAAAACTAAAAGGTATTTCATGTTAAACGTTTTTTTAAAGGTACAAAAATCAAAGAGAAGTCAATTAGCTAATTCGGCTCCAATTAGGTTTTGATTGGATTAATGAGCGTAGTTTTTTTGCTAAATAGGCATGTTCCTTTAGTTCAAATTTAATGTCCTTATCCAATAAATCCTTTGCTTTTTCTCTAGCCAATTGCACAATTTGTGTGTCTTTTGCAAGGTCTGATATTTTAAGATTTAATAAGCCACTTTGCTGCGTTCCCATAATATCTCCCGGACCTCTTAGCTTTAAATCAACCTCAGAAATTTTGAAACCATCATTTGTTTCGCACATGGTTTCCAGTCGTTTTCTGGCATTTTCTCCTAATTTATAACTGCTCATTAAAATGCAAAAGGATTGTTCTCCTCCACGCCCAACTCTTCCTCTAAGCTGGTGCAGTTGCGAAAGCCCAAATTTTTCAGCACTTTCTATAATCATAACACTGGCGTTGGGTACATTAACGCCAACTTCAATTACCGTTGTTGCGACCATAATTTGTGTTTTCCCTTTGGCAAATTGCTGCATCTCATGCTCTTTGTCCTCTGGGTTCATTTTACCATGAACTATGCTCACTTTATAGTTAGGTAAAGGAAAACGCCGAGTAATGGATTCATAGCCTGACATTAAATTTTGATAATCCAATTTCTCCGATTCGTCAATTAACGGATATACAATATAAACCTGGCGCCCTTTTTTTATTTCATCTTCCATGAATTGAAACACCTTTAGTCTGGCAGATTCATAGCGGTGTGAGGTTTGTATTTCTTTTCTACCTGGTGGTAGCTCATCAATAACAGATACATCTAAATCCCCATAAAAGGTGAGCGCTAAAGTTCTCGGAATTGGAGTGGCAGTCATTACGAGTTGGTGCGGGGGTAAAAGGTTTTTCTTCCAAAGTTTTGATCGTTGCGCAACTCCAAATCGGTGTTGCTCATCAATAATTGCCAATCCTAAATTTTTATACCGAACAACATCTTCTAGTAAAGCATGTGTGCCAACTAAAATGTCTATTTCTCCTTGTTCTAATTGGTTGTGTAATATTTTTCGTTTAGATTTTTTTGTTGCACCAATCAGTAATTCTACCTTAATGTTCATTTTAGAAAGCATTTCTGAGATAGAAATAAAATGTTGATTTGCTAAAATGGCCGTTGGTGCCATGATGCAAGCTTGATAACCGTTACCAATTGCAATTAGCATGACCATTAAGGCAACTAATGTTTTTCCACTTCCTACATCTCCCTGCAATAAACGGTTCATATGAACGCCTGAGCTAAGGTCTTTCCGTATTTCCCGAATAACTCTTTTTTGTGCACCAGTTAGTTCAAAAGGGATATGTTCATCAAAAAAAGTGCTGAAAGGGGTGCCAATACCTTCAAATCGGAATCCTTTTATTTTACGTTGTGTAATTTGTTTTCGTACAAGCAACTCTAGTTGCAAATAAAATAACTCCTGAAACTTAAGTCTAAACTGAGCATTTTTAGCTGCAGTATGCGAAGGCGGTTGATGAATATTATTAATGGCTATTTCTTTACCAATTAATCCTAAATCATTTCTGATCCATTCTGGTAAATCTTCAGTAATTTGATTTCTAATGGCAGGCAATAATTCTTTTACGAGGCGTTCAATCCCTCTAGAATTAAACCCTGCTTTTTGTAGTTTTTCACCACTATGATAAACAGGTTGTAGCCCTTTTTCTAAAGGTTGATTAGGAGCAATAAATTCTAATTCAGGATGTGAAATATTGTATTTAGAACCGTATTGTTTAGCTTTTCCCCAAACAATTATTTCAGTGCCAACGGTCAGTTTCGGTTTAATCCATTTAATTCCTTTAAACCAAACTAGGTCAATGGTTCCAGACTCATCTCTGAATTTAGCTTCAAATCTTTTTCCGCGTCCAGAGCCAACTTCTTTACCGCCAATTATTTTTCCTTTCAATTGTACAGCTCCAACAATTTCAGGGATTTGGGTAATCAAATGAAATTTTGAACGGTCTATATATCTAAAAGGGAAATAAAATAATAAGTCACCAAAGTTTTGAATACCAGCTTCTTCTCGCAGTACTGCGCCTCTCTTTGGACCAACTCCTTTAAGATATTCTATGGGGGTAGTTAATAAACCCGACATTAGTAAATCAAATTATTTTTAGTAAATTCCAACAATAATTTTATTCTGATATGTTCAAAACCATCTTGCAATTTACATTAATTTTTTTGATCGTAAGCATAGTTGTTGCCTTCAACAACTCAGACAATCACTTTAGTAAATATAAAGAAAGTAAGCCGAATGCAATGCCCAAAACGGTGTCAGAAGCATTGGTGCAGATTGGAGCCGATAAGCCTAATCATTATATTGAAAAGGTAGATGCTGATTCTGCCCGAATGGGAGAAGAGATTGTAAAGTATGGGAATTTATTGGATGGATCTAATAAACGCATTTCTAAATATTTTGTGTGTACTGATTGTCATAATATACAATTAGAGTCTGCTGATCCTGCTGATGAATCCCCTGAGGCAGTGTTGAATTATGGAATGAAAAATGATGTCCCTTTTTTACCCGCATCAACTTTTTATGGAATGTATAATAAAGAGCATTGGTATAATGATGATTATTTCAAAAAATATGGTGATTTGGTAAAGCCGACTCGAGATACCTTGTATAATGCAATTCAGTTATGTGCAACACAGTGTTCTCAAGGTCGATCAATGGATCATTGGGAGGTTAGAGCAATCTTACATTATTATAAATCATTAGAATTGAAAATAAGTGATTTGAAATTTGATGAAGCAGAGTTGTTAGAGTTTTCTAAACTATTGTCTAGAGATAAGAAAGCAGCATCAAAAATGTTGAAATCAAAATATACGCAAGTTAATCACGCTCATTTTGGTTCTTCAGAGGTTCCTGTAATTGAAGGATATGAACCAAGTGCTGAAAACGGTAAATATATTTTTAATAAAGGATGTCTTCACTGTCATGATAAAGAAACTGGGATAACCAACTTTGCTATGAGTGATGATAAATTATCGTTAAATTTTTTACACCGCAAAAAAAATAAATATAACAACTTGGCAGTTCCGCATATTACACGGTATGGGACATATGCAATGAGCGGAAGAAAACAATACATGCCTATGTATAGCTTCGAGAAAATGAGCAAAAAACAAATGTTGGACTTGCTGTATTATATTGAAGTAGGCGGTTAAGATTAAGAAAAAAACATCACACCAATGCTCAGTATTGAGCGATTTTGAACTAAAAAATAATTAATGAAACGAATTTTTGGAATATTTGCCACCTTAACTTTATTAGGGAGTGGGGTATACGCACAAAGCGACGCGGTGCTAGAGTCATTTTCTGGAACGCGGGTGCTAACCAATCACTCAGTAGAACTGCTACCTAAACGATCATTAGAATTTATTGTGGCGCATAAATTTGGAGATATTGCAGGTGATCAAGGGGGCTTACAAAATTTTTACGGCTTTGATAATCTTGCAGATGTTCGAATTGCTTTTGAATACGGAGTTTTAGATAATTTAGATATTGGAGTTGGGCGTAATAAAGGTGTAGGTATTATTAGCGGTGTGCTAGATGGTTATGCAAAGTATAAAATTTTGCAGCAGAAAGAAACTGGAATGCCTGTTAACCTTGTTTTTGTTAGCTCTTTAATATTACCGTATAAAGCAGCCGTTGCTGATCTTTCTTCCGTGGCGTCTTATCCAAAGTTTTTGAATCGTTTCACTTTTACCAATCAGTTATTAGTGTCGCGCAAGTTTTCTGATCGATTTGTGCTGCAAGCAAACCTAGGTTATAATCACAGGAACTATGTGGATGCTCAAGATGTAAACGGATTGTTTTTTGCAGGAGTGTCTGCAAGAACAAGGTTCACAAAAACATTAGGAATGTTGGTAGAATATAACCACGTGTTTAATAGACCTTCGGCAATTGCAGATAATTACCAAGATCCTTTAAGTGTTGGTATTGAAATTTTAACTGGTGGGCATTCATTTATTCTTAATTTTTCGAATTCAAAAGCCTTAAACGAAAATCTATTTATTCCAGGAACTACTTCAAACTGGTTAGACGGACAATGGAGGTTTGGATTCTCAATTAATAGAAGATTTAAATTATGATTCGACAAATTTTAATTTTTGCAGGTGTAGTAATCACCTTATCATCTTGTTTAAAAGACAAAACAATAGAACCTGTACCACCGCCAGTAGACCCTTGTCTTGATACCGTACATTTTAATGATGAATTATTAATTCCGCTATTTAATAATTCGTGCAACGTATCAGGATGTCATAGTACAGAAGATGTAGCTGCAGGTCGAATTTGGGTAGCGCATGATAGTATTTCAGCCAATGCAGATGAAATATTTCTAGCAATCTCACATGATGCTTCTAAAACTCCTATGCCATATGGTGGTGATAAGTTGGCTGATAGTTTGATTCAAAAATTTGATTGTTGGATTCAGCAAGGAAAACTGAATAATTAAGACAGGCTTAATAGATTAATGTATAATTGGCCTTTTTAGTTGTACTATGCTGCAACAGGCCTAATTCATCAAGATTTTTCATCTAAATTTAGACTGAAATCAAATTATAAGCCATGAATAAAAAACTACTTTTTTTACTACCTGTAGTAAGTTTAATAGGGTTCTCCTTTTTTTATAAAGGAAACAATATTTCAAAATTTCATAACGACGGTATTGAGACCGTAAATTATACGAACAATCCTCCTACGGGAAAAACCGGAGCACCAGGTGAAGGAAATTGCACTGACTGTCATTCTGGAGCCGTGCAGGATCCAGATGGTGTCGTGTTTTTCACGGTTGGAGGAGGCCCTGGTTATATGCCAGGAAATACCTATCCCATTACACTCTCTACACTTTCTGGTGTTAAAAATGGTTTTGAATTGACTATTTTAGATGGAGATGAAAACTTTGCAGGATCGTTTACTGCTGGTGATAATTCAAATGTAACATCTTTTGGAGGGGTAGATTATATTAGACATTCTGAATCTGACGGGGTAATTAGTTGGACTTTTGATTGGACAGCGCCTGATGCCGACATGGGGGAACTTACTGCCTATTATGCAGTGAACATATCAAATAACAATGACTTTTCAAGTGGGGATGAGATTTTTGTAGGGAATACGGCAATACCTTTGTTTGGAGTTGGAATAGAAGAAAATGAGTTAGATAAAGCTTACAATATCTTTTATAATAAGCTAACCAATGAATTGAATCTAAATTATTCCTTATTGAAAGAATCTAAAGTTGTTTTGAATATTCAGGACTTGTCAGGTCGATTAATTGAGTATTATGATTTTGGTTATCAAAGCTCAGGAGATTATGCCGAAAAACTAGTGGTGTCAAATGTTGATACAGACGGCGTTTATATTCTTTCCCTCTTTATCAATAATCAAGCATTTAATAGAAAGGTGTCATTTAACTAAGGATTAACAAGTATCACATTATAATAAGAGGAGGTCTTTTTAAGGCTTCCTCTTTTTTTGTTAATTAAAAGAGTGGTTTCAATTATTGAGGCTTTAAATTTCGACTTATATTTGTCTTTTAATTGAACAATATGAAAACAATCTCTACTTACAACTTTAAAGGAAAAAGGGCGCTTATTCGTGTCGATTTTAATGTGCCGTTAAATAAACAAACATTAGAAGTTACAGACGCAACGCGAATAAAAGCAGCCGTGCAAACTATTAAAAAAGTGTTGAATGATGGAGGTTCCGTTGTGCTAATGTCGCATTTGGGGCGGCCTAAAAATGTGCCGGAGCCAATTTTTTCATTAAAGAATATTGTAAGTACTGTTGAAAAAGAACTTGGACAAGAGATTTCATTTGCGTCTGACTGTATTGGAGAACGTGCCTTTGAAAAATCTGCTGCATTGCAACCAGGAGAAGTTCTTTTATTAGAAAACCTTAGGTTTCACCAACGTGAAAAGAAAGGTGGAGAAGATTTTGCAGAACTTTTATCAAAACATGGAGATGTTTATGTTAATGATGCCTTTGGTACAGCGCACCGCGCCCATGCTTCAACAACTATTGTTGCCAAGTTTTTTCCAGAGGATAAAATGTTTGGCTATTTAATTGAAAAAGAAATAGAAAGTGTTGATAAAGTTTTAAACTCAACTCAAAAACCTTTAACAGCAATTGTCGGTGGAGCAAAAGTTTCATCAAAAATCACCATTATTACTAAGTTGTTGGATAAAGTGGACAGCTTGATTATTGGTGGAGGAATGGCTTATACATTTGCGAAAGCGTTAGGTGGAAATGTTGGTAATTCATTAATTGAAGATGATTATATCGCCACTGCAAATGAAATTATTGCAGAAGCAAAGGCTAAAAACGTGAAACTATTAATTCCTGTGGATACGGTTGCAGCTGATGAGTTTTCTGATGAGGCTAAAACACAAGTTTGTAACACAAGCGAGATTCCTGATGGTTGGATGGGATTGGATATAGGAGAAGGAGCGGTAGAGGCATTTAAGGCTGAGGTATTAGCATCTAAGCTCATATTGTGGAATGGGCCAATGGGAGTTTTTGAAATGAATAAATTTCAAAAAGGAACAAAAGAAATTGCATTGGCAGTTGCAGAGGCGACAGAGAAAGGTGCCTTTTCTTTAGTAGGCGGAGGAGATAGTGTTGCGGCGGTAAATAAATTTGATTTAGGAAAAAGAGTAAGTCATGTGTCTACCGGTGGAGGTGCAATGTTAGAATATCTAGAAGGAAAACAATTGCCAGGAATCGCGGCAATTTTAAATGATTAAGCATGACCATTGAATTGCTACACCAACATTTTAAATCGGGATTAGGTATTACAACAGATACCCGAAATTTAAAAAAAGGAGCCATCTTTTTTGCGTTGAAAGGAGCTAATTTTAATGGGAATAAATTTGCAGAAAAAGCCTTGCAAGAAGGATGCGTTTTGGCGGTTGTAGATGAGGATACAGGAGTAGAGGATAGCCGAATTGTAAAAGTGGATAGTGTTTTACAAACATTACAGAACTTAGCAAACTTTCACCGTAAGCAATTTAATATACCTATTTTAGGAATTACAGGCAGTAATGGTAAAACAACCACAAAAGAGTTGGTGGGCGCCGTGCTATCTAAAAAGTACAATACATTAATTACTCAGGGTAATTTAAACAACCATTTGGGGGTTCCGTTTACACTGCTCAATTTAAATGATTCGCATGAATTAGCGATTATTGAAATGGGAGCTAATAAACCTGGAGACATTAAAGAACTTGTCGAAATTGCAGCCCCAACACATGGTATAATTACAAATGTTGGAGCTGCTCATATCGAAGGTTTTGGATCCTTGGAAGGGGTGATAAAAACTAAAACTGAGATGTATGATTTTATCGCCAATGTTAATGGAACTTTATTCGTTAATGTAGAGGACGATATTTTAATTGGTAAACTACCAGCAGACATTTCTATTTGTAGTTATGGGGAGCATCACGGTGATTATCAAGGAGAGTTAGTGAATCAAAACCCGTTTGTACAATTTTCTTGGTTAACAGGGGGGTATCAATCAAAAACATTGAGTACCCATTTAGTTGGGAAATATAATTTCACCAATTTTTTATCTGCAATTGCAATTGGAGGCTATTTTAAAGTTCCTGAAGCAGATATTTGTGATGCTATTGAAAATTATGTTCCGTCTAATAATCGTTCGCAGGTTACAAAAACAGAACGTAATACGTTAATTGTTGATTGTTATAATGCAAATGCTACGAGCATGATGGCTGCATTGGAAAGTTTTGTGGCAATGGAAGGAGAGCGTAAATTGGTGATTTTGGGAGATATGTTAGAGTTAGGTGATATTTCCATAGTTGAGCATCAAAAAATTATCCAATTTGTTGAAGAAAACCACCTCAAAGCATTTTTAGTGGGGAGTGAAATGAGAAAAGCTCAAACCGATCTACCACAATTCGAAAATTGGCAAGCACTAGTTGATTCCAAAAACCTTGCAGCATTAGCTGATACCATTGTTCTTTTAAAAGGATCAAGAGGAATAAAGTTAGAGGAATTAGTTCCATTTTTATAGTACCAGTCCACGTATTTTTTTCTACTCATTTTTTTAGTGTTTTATTGCGCTATTAAATCATTGTTGTCTATTTCTGGAAAAACCCTGAAATTCTTTATTGGGTATTATCCCTAATGATTTTACTCACCTCTGTACCGAAATTTGTGTCAACCCAAAACGATATAAATCAATCAATAATTGGGTTCAATTGATCTGTCCAATGCATGCATATTGGACCAATAAGGCAGATTGAATTGATAAGTGGAAAATAAAGTTCAATTGTGTTAATGAGGTACAATATCTCCAGAATTAAAAAGTGAGACAGTTAATTGATTACTTGAAATTTTCTCAAAATGAAAAAGAATCTACCTACATTTTGGTAGTGTACCATTAGAACTGGTATTTAACAATTTTAAAAATAGATATTATGAATAACGATTCAATAAACAGAGTAGAACCTAAAGATGTAACACCAGAAATAGCAGGTTCAGTAATTGATAAGGATAGTGTTAACCCAGTAGATGGGAGTGGTTCATACAGTGTGCATGTAGAGTTGCGAGAGAGTACTGGTAAGTGTAGAATTAGCGGTAGTAATTCAGGTTCGATTGGCAGATATGATTTTGTGGCGATTTACAAAGGTGCTGTACCCTCTAATCCGAACACGAAATATGAAGATTATTTTTACATGGATGGTTCTTCAAGTAAGACGACTTCATTGACTTGGGGGACAGGTTACTCAGCGGCTTATGCTTCTTATGATTATCGATTAGGTAAATACGTTGTTTTAGCAAAAACTATCATAACTGGATAATTATATACTTGTAATTAAAGCCTTGTCCTTTTATATGTGGCAAGGCTTTATTTCCTTTTTAAATTGAATTTTAAAAAGAAATAATTTTCTCTGGATCGATTAATCCGTGTTTTACGGCCATTATGATTAGTCCGGCCGTGTTTTTAGCATTCATTTTCAGCATTAAATTACTTTTTCTAGTTTCCACTGCTTTTACAGATATAAATAGTCTTTGCGCAATTTCTTTTGCTGTATATTGTTGACAAATCAACTCTAATACCTCTATTTCTCTTTCCGTCAATTGGTCTTTTGGATTGAATGTGAGTTGAGGTGTTTTTATTTTGATTTGATTGCGCAATGCATTTAATTGATCGTTTGAAAAGTAATGCCCTTTATTCGCAACTTCTTTTAAGATAACAAGGAGTTCTTCTTTGTCAAGTTGCTTAGGGAGCATAGCGTTTACGCCAAGTTTCATCATTTGCCCAATAAAAGTTGAATTGGCATGTGAGGATAAAACCACAATTTTTATTTGCGGAAATTTAATTTTGAGTTCATCAATTACTAAGAATCCATTGCCGTCATTCATTCTCAAATCTAAAAGTAAGATATCTGGAAGACTGTTGTTGTTTGCAAGCTTTTCCAAGAAAGAATTTCCACTGTGGGCAGTTATAAGAGAAGTGAAAGTGCCTTCTGATTTAAAAAAGTCAGAAAGGAATTGAACAATTAAATGGTCGTCATCAACAATTGCGAGGTTTAATTTTTTAGTCATTGCTTTTTGTGGGGATTAAAATCATAAAACGAGTTCCGTTGTTGGGAGGAGATTTAAAACGAGATTTGGCATCAAGGGTTTTTGCGCGCATTTCAATGTTTTTTAAACCCAATCCTTTCTTTGAGTTCAATGGTATGCCAATTCCGTTATCTTCTATAATTAGGCAGGAATAAACATGCGTTCTTTTCCATAGGATAGTTATTTCATTTGCTTCTGCATGTTTCAAAATGTTAACAGTTAATGTTTGAAAGATTCGAAACAGTTGCATTTTTTTATTGAGTTCTAAGAAAGTTTTATTCGTTCTTACAGAATGGATGGATAATGTATATTTTGATGTTAAAAAGGAAAGGAAGTCACGCATTATTTCGTCAAAAGGCATCTCTTCTATCAGTGGAGGGATAAGATCGTGCGAAATACGCCTTAATTTATCCATTGATTGATTTAACGATTGGCTGATAGCA
>CAKZPK010000509.1 GCA_937139035.1 uncultured Crocinitomix sp.
AAACCCAGATCCAATTCAGGACATAATTGGAACTGTTGCGGCAAGGGAGGCCGCCAGCGGTCGTTTGAATGTTACCTACTTGGTGAAAAATGCCGGATGGATTCCACTTTATGATTTAAGAAGTACTAACAGTGCCAAAACAATTGAGCTTACCTATAAAGCACAAGTGTACCAAAACACAGGAATCGACTGGGTGAACACACGTCTAAACCTATCCACGAACAATCCTTACGCAAACAAGACAAAGCCAAGTTTGAGCCCATGGTTTTTGGATTATTACACTGCAAACTACAATAACAACGGTTATAATAATGATTTAAAAATGTCCACTAGATCAGTAGAAGCCACAAACCCTGGCTCTCTTTATTATGCGGATGATGAGACTGCCGAAGAAAATCAAGAAAAGGATTTAGCATTAACCGCAGATCAGTTCGTAACGACAGTTGAGCAATTAATCTCTGTAGAATATGCAATAGACCTCCCCTATACGGTTAAGTCTGACAATCAAAAAAACATGGTTTTAGTTAAAACGTCCTCACTAAATACAGACTACCTCTACTACACTGTCCCCAAATTAGACCCAAGTGTCTATCTTATCGCACAAATCACAGATTTAGATGAATTGAATTTGATTCCTGGAAAAGCAACCATTTTCCATGACGGGTCATTCTTAGGAACCACCTATATTAATCCAAATTCAATGCGTGACACAATGGACTTGAGCCTTGGGAAAACAAACAACATTACCGTTAAACGACAATTACTCAAAAATGCCACAAAAGAGAAAATTGTTGGTGATAAGATTGTTAAAACGTTCGCGTATCAAATTGATGTAAAAAATCTTTCACGCGCATCCATAGAACTTATAGTTGAGGACCAGGTGCCTGTTTCAAGAAATCCTGAAATTGAGATCGAAATAGAATCAATCAGCAAAGGAAAATTGGATGAAATAAACGGTTTTGTAACTTGGAAAGATAAAATAAAGCCGGGTGCACTAAATAAGTATGAACTAGTCTACACAGTGAAATATGAAAAAACGAAACCGATTAATTTAGCTAGTAATTAATCAAAAGGAGTTTTTAAGACAATCAAAAGCTTAAAGACGATTTATACTAAAAACAGCAAAAAGTGATCCGCTAGTTCTCTGCGGGTTGCTTTTTCACATTTTCCAAATAATCAAAGTCAGGAGTTTGCTCAATCGCATTCATTATTTGATCCATTATTTCTTCCACTGTTTGAGAATAATCAATGTCCAACGGGGCCTTTACTCGCATTTTGAGCTCAGATTTTTTCTTTTTATTTTTCAACCCTTTTTTATCAAAAGCTCTTCTGAATCCATCAATTACTACAGGCACCACAATAGGTTTGTGCTTTTTCACCAATATCGCTGTCCCCTTTCTACCAGTTGCATATGGCTTAGTTGTACCTTGTGGAAAAGTAATAACCCAACCATCATTTAATGCTTTATCAATATTTTGGGTTTCTGATCGATCAACTGCTCTGCGCACATTTTCCCCATTCGCTCTCCATGTTCTATTTACTGTTACGGCTCCAGACAATGCAAGCATTTTTGGTAAAAACCCAGACTTCATAGTTTCCTCGGCAGCAACATAATAAATATTATGCTTTTTACAGCGCAAATATCCTGGATAATTAATCCTGTTTGGACGACCAGTAATTGAAGAATGAATTACATGAAAGAAAAATGAAACGTCTGCAAAATAGGTTTGATGATTAGAAACTATTAAAACATTTTTGTCCGGCAGATATTGAAATACCTCCGCACCTTTAATATTTGGTGTATGAATCCAATTAAAACGACCATACACTATTGTTCCAAACAATCGAATGATCATTTTTTTAACAAAAATCAATTGTCCAAATACATTTTTCTTAAATAGTGGCATTTTTTCAGTTCTTCTAAGCGAAGATAATAATTGCGCTGAATAATATTTAAAGTCTGCACCGGTATTTTAAACTTTGCTACTAGGTTTACAATAATTGTCCCAAGTAAGACAGATATAATCTTCTATTTTTCGTAAATTAGCATGAATAGAAATATGACCATGAAAAAAATACTTATATCAACGGTAGTATGTTTGGCGACATTCACCGTAACAGCACAAGAAGACACAGCCCCACTAGGGAGCACGGCTACAACTTACGAAAAGTGTAAATACTTTGTTAAGACTCCACCATTGAGAGAAATGATGGAATATCTTGAACCGGTAGACGATTACGCTTTATCTCTAGAAGCTGGGTCTAAACCTATTAATCCAATGAGACACGCTGATTTAAGCGAAGTAAGCACTGTTATGGAGCCAGATGGCGCAATACAGTCTACTCAAGGAACAAATGAAGAAGGTGGATTCAGAATGGCTCAAAATTTTGATGGTCAATATGGAGCTTTTCCACCAGATCCTTCAGGAGCTGTAGGACCAAATTACTATGTACAAGCTGTAAACAGCACATATAGAATTTGGACAAAAGATGCTGATCCCGAAACACCTCCTTACTCATTAAATGTACTTTGGGACAGAGCTGGTGCTGGTGATCCGATTGTGATGTATGATCGCTTTGCTGAACGTTGGTTTATTAGCCAATTTTACGGTGAGCCAGGTGGGACAGATAACGGATTGCTTATTGCTGTTTCTGAAACTTCAGATCCACTAGGTTCTTATTATGCATATGAATTTGACTACACACTTTTCCCTGATTACCCGAAATTTTCAGTGTGGTCCAGTGCATATTTCATGAGTGCCAACAGTGCGTCTGCAGACTGCTCTGCCTTTGAACGTGAAAAAATGTTAGTTGGAGATCCGAGTGCAGGTGTTATTAAAATGACATTTCCACCAATCTACCAATTGTTTAATAGTGTTGCTCCTGCATATGCAGAAGGACCTGAAGAACCAGACATGGACGAACCGTGTTACTTCTTTGCAGTACAAGACAACGGTTACCCAGGTGTTTCATCTGATCACATCTTAGTTTTAAAAGCTGAAATTGATTGGGATAGCCCAGGAAGTTCAACCATTACTGAACACCAAGAAATAAACACGGCTTCATTCAACGCTAATTTATCAGGTGGTTGGACTGAAAACGTGGCTCAAAAGGGAACAACTCAACGTTTGGACGGAATACCTGGAATATTCATGTATCGTGCTCAGTATAGAAGATTTGATGGATACAATACAATGGTCTTATGTCACAATGTTAGTGTTGGTACATACAGAGTTGGTCAACGTTGGTATGAGTTAAGAGATAATGACGACGGAAACTGGGTAGTTCATCAACAAGGAACTTATTCTCCTGATGTTAATGCTAGCCGTTGGTTAGGAAACTTAGCAATGGATGCACAAGGTAATATTGCAATGGCTTATTCATTTACAGGACCAGATGATTATCCTGGAATAAGATATACTGGAAGATTTTGGGATGATCCATTAAACGAAATGACTGTACCAGAACTAACGGCAGTTGAAGGTGCAGGAGCACAAACATCTGCAGGGCGTTTTGGAGATTATTCACAAATGTCAATGGACCCTACTGATGATATGACTTTTTGGTTTACTGGTGAATACTTAGGCGCAGGTGGATCTCGTAAAACAAGAATCTTCTCTTTCTCATCATGGCACATTGCAGGAACGGATGAAAACTTCAAGCCTGTCCCTCTATTCAATGCGTATCAGCCAAATGATACTCAACTTAAATTAACGTGGAAAGATTTAGCACAAGAAGACATTACTGTAAATGTTGTTGATATTTCTGGAAGACATATACTTCAAACACCACTTAATACAGGTACAAATGAACAAACT
Source organism: uncultured Crocinitomix sp. (assembly GCA_937139035.1). Lineage (GTDB taxonomy): Bacteria > Bacteroidota > Bacteroidia > Flavobacteriales_D > Crocinitomicaceae > Crocinitomix. Next base: position 3,819 of record CAKZPK010000509.1, read on the forward strand.
TTAGAAATACCTGGAGCAGCTAATGGCATCTTTATTGTAACACTAACTGGTGAAACGACTAATTTGAGTCAGAAAATATATATAGGAAAATAGATGAAGAATATTTTTATAATTGCTAGTTTACTATTCGTAATCGCCAGTTGTGGAACTGGCAAGAATGCAAGTTCAGCTTCGGCAACTGCAAGTGCAGACGAAACAACAGTTGAAAAAGAAGAAAACAAAGAGGCAGACGATAAGGTTGATCCTACAAATGGCCAAAACAGTGATGTATTAATTGCATCTGGGGTTATTAAAGATAAATCTGCAGATGGATGTGGTTTTATTATTCAAATGATGGTGGATGAAAACACTGTGACAAGTACTTTTTACGAACCTCTAAGACTACCACAAGAATATCAAGAAGAAGGAAAATTAATTCGCATTGAATACCGAATGTCTAGAAGACCTTCGACATGCACATTAGCGATACCAATTATTATTGATAAAGTTCTTACAAATTAATACTATTTGAAAAATAATGACAAGCCCTCTTAGCTCTGCTAAGAAGGCTTTTTTTATATTAAAACATAAGTGGAGCCATTGATAGACAAATTCGGACGGAAGCATGATTATCTGCGTATCTCATTACTTGAGCGGTGCAATTTGCGTTGTACTTATTGCATGCCAGAAGAAGGTATTCAACTTAGAGATAAGGCTGAATTTATGACACAAGAAGAACTGCTAATTATAACAAAGCAGTTTGTAGCAATGGGGATAAAAAAAATTCGTCTTACAGGAGGAGAACCTTTAATAAAAAAAAATTTCAGTGCCATTATTAAAGAATTATCTCAATTATCTGTTGAACTAACATTAACAACTAATGCGGTCATATTAGATCGATTTATTACTGATTTAAAAGCTGCTAAGGTTCAAAAACTAAACATTAGCTTAGATTCATTAAAAGAAGCTCGATTTAATTCCATTTCAAGACGAAACAATTTCAAAAAGATATTGGATAATATTTACTTGGCGGTGAATGAAGGCTTTGACGTAAAACTGAACGTGGTTTTAATGAAGGGAATAAATGATGATGAAATAATTGATTTCATTCAACTATCTCACCACGATAAAATTAATATCCGCTTTATTGAATTTATGCCGTTTAATGGTAATGAATGGGATTGGTCCAACACTGTTTCATTCCAGTCAATTATAAACACTGCGGAGCAGCATTTTGGCAAAGAAACGGTATTGACTGAGACTCCTTCTCCTAACAGTACTTCAAAAAACTTTCGAATTAAAGGATACATGGGTAATTTTGGAATTATTAGCACTATTACCAACCCTTTCTGCGACACATGTAATAGAATTCGTTTGACTGCAGATGGGCGTATTAAGAACTGCTTATTTTCTTCTAATGAAACAGACATACTCTCTGCATTAAGAAATGGTAAGGAAATAGCTCCATTAATACAACAAAGCATATTAAAAAAGCATGCGAAACGAGCAGGGATAGAATCTTTTGAAAGTGAAGAAGGTAAAGAAATTTTTAGTCAGAACCGATCAATGACTACAATTGGTGGCTAATCTTTTAAATTTTTAATTCGTTCAACTTCCCGCAAAATCAAAGCCACTTGCTCCTCCGTTAAATAATTTACCTCCAATTTTTCTGACCAATTACTTTTAAGCGAAGTAACCTCAAACCCATTATTTCTACCGAAATCTTCAATTTGCTCGAAATTTTTAGGATCCTTTTTAATTACCCCCAAAATGACATCACAATCTCTATCATTTAAATGAGAGACCATATCTAAAGAATTGTCTGCACTATTATTTTGGCTTGCTATACCAATTTTCATTTTATCAATCTCGACAATGGAAGTAATATTCTCACTTAATCCAAGTTCGCCGACATTAATAATTGTTTTTTCGTTCAGTCCTATAAGAATTTGACTAATAGTGCGAATGATGGAAGATTTGTGCTCTCCGTTTTCGCTTTGGATAATGACTATTGCTTTTTTCAACTTTCGTGGTTATGGGAGTAATTCCATTTCACCTCGCACTAGTCCTTATCACTTAGAAAGAAATGGTTCGGCAAAGTAAGGTTATTAAAGCTTAAAAAAAACAGTAGAAAAACGGTGAAACACAAGTTGAAAATAAGTATTAATACCTAAAACACACCTAATTAAAACCTTATTAGGTTAAAACATTGTGCAAGAAACAATGAAAAGGAAGTTTTACACTAACCCTAAACGAATTGCATATTTAATTAAACCTGCTGTATTTTTTACTTGCAGCTTACTTAATATATTTTGTCTATGAGAATCAATTGTTCGTTTACTTAACTCAAATTTCTTTGCAATTTCTTCATTGGTTAATTCATTTGCAATCATTCTCAAAACTTCCAACTCTCTTCTTGTTAGTGAAATTTTCCTTTTATCGATTCTGCTGGAACTTCTTTTTTCAGTAGATAAATCACCAGCATAAGGTTCCATTAATTTTAATGCAACTTCATTACTGTAGTACTTTCCACCATCCAATACCGTTTTAATAGCTTCAGCAAGAACTTCAGATCCAGTATTCTTTAACAAATACCCCTTTGCACCTGCTTTAATCATACTTCGAATCTCGTAATCATCACTATGCATTGATAGTGCAATAATTTTAGCGTCAGAGTTTTCCCTCATTATTTGAGCAGTAGCCTTAATTCCATCCATTTCTGGCATGTTAATGTCCATCAAAATGATATCATAAGTAAAAATCTTAGCTCTTTCAACAGCTTCCTTTCCATTCATTACCTCATCAATGCGGTCAATAAAGCTTGCATTTTCGCCTCCATTTAAGGTATACCTAATTCCAGTTCGAACCAATTTATGATCGTCTGCAATTAAAATTTTTATTTTATTCATCTTTTTCTTTTTTGGGAAATTCTACCCAGAGTTCCGTTCCTTTTCCGGGCTCACTATTCAATTTATATTCGCCATTATAAGCCAATACCTTGGTTCTTATATTACTAATTCCTCTATTATCTCCAACATTATCTAACTTGGCCATATTAAAGCCTTGCCCATTTTCCGACAATGTTATCTCCACCTTATTATCATGCTCAATAAGATGAATATTTAACTTGTTAGCAGTTGAATGTTTAATCATGTTATTTATAAATTCCTGAATGATTCTATAAATGACAATTTCCAATTCAGAAAATAATCTAGGAAAATTTTCTGTATTAACAAAATCAATTTCAATTTTATCTGCGCTTTCTAACTTACCAACAAGTGTTTCTACAGCCTTTTCAAGCCCACCTTTCACCAATACATTTGGCATCAAATCAAAGCAAATTTCACGCAAATGCTTAATCGAGTTTTCTAAAATTTCATTACACAATTCTAATAAATTATAGTACTCTTTATCAGCCACTTCAAACCTGCTAAAGTTCGATAACATCAATTGCGCCATGGACAACTCTTGCCCAAGCGAATCATGTAAATCATCAGCCACTCTTCTTTGCTCGGCTCCTTGTGTTGATATGATCGTTTTCAATATCAACTTTTCATTTTCTTTTTGTGCCGTAATATCTTTAACACTGATCAAATAGCCATTAAATTCACCGTTACGATCAAATATTTTGGAACAAGTAAATAATCCAAAAACAATTTTCTTATCCTTCGTTGTCAATTCTGACTCAACAATGTAATTGTTTTCTTCCTTTTTTAAGTTCCTTTTTATTTTCTTAAAAAGTGACGATTTTGAATCAGCAAGCAAGTTTAAAATCGAGTGGTTCAATAGCTCCTCTTCAGTAAAACCAAGTAAGTTTATAACAGCCAGGTTAACATCAATCAAGCTTCCACTCTCATCAACAATCATTACTAAATCAGTAACCGTATTAAAAATACTACTAAAGTATTCTTTCGACACGTTTGTCGAACGCAATTCTTCTCCCAGCATGTTAATGCCAGAAATAATCATATCTATGTCGTCAAAATTTTCAGAAATCTCACCCTTAACGTGATATTCTCCTGCAGAATAGGAAAGTAAAAGGTCACTTATTTCGTCAATTTGCGATTTTTCCATAGAAAATCTTCTTTTTAACGAGTAGGGTTTCACAAAGAAACAAAATAATCTCGTTTTCTATATAATTTACGGGTATAAATTCCCGATTAATTCATCAATAAAACTATGAGAGCATAATAAATATGCAAAACTAAAGACAGACCTATTAAAATTTAATTGATTTTTCCTTAAGCTGCATGAAATACTTACTCCATGAAGTAGTAATAATAACTTCACCTATAAAGATAAGCAAATTTATTTCTGAATTAATAAAAATTAGATTAACAAACAATGGAATAATTGAAGAATACACTGAAATTATTTGAACTTCCTTAGCCAGCTAATAGCTTCATCTTCACTCGAAAATACTTTACCTGGTATTATGGCCTTACTAAATGAAATTTTCATGAAAAAATTTGCCATATGCTTATTGAATGCTGAATCCGTAATAATAGCACCAGCAACTATCCCCTTTGTTCCCTCAGCCGAAGACAAATAATCTCTGGCATCTCTATCTATACCGGCAACTTCTTCAACGTTTGCAATCGCCAAAACTTTCTCGCCATTTGTCAACTCCAATCTTTTCCTAACAATTTCTTTCGCCAAAGTCAAAGTTATTGGACCACCAATATATGTTCCAAAGAATATTCCATCCTTAAAATGAAATCTATAATGCTCTGAATTATAGGTAAAGTCTTTCATAGACAAATTTTTAAATAAATGTACGAAATTTTGAGGATTTATTAAATATTGACTTCATTATTTAATAAACACCACTTGACAAAACACGTACAAACACCTAGGTCTTTTATAGTAGGTATATTTACTTAATATGCGTTTATATCAGTCTTTAATAGGTTGCATATATATCCAATAACAAAGAATTTTACACCGAATTACAAACTAACTAAACAACTATCACATGAGTCAGAAATCAATTATCGAAACTGTCGATCAGATAATCAACCACGCTAAGGGTCGTGGTGTCATTCATTTATCCACTGAAGATTTAGCATTACATAACAATCTAATAACCGTTAATGGTAGAAAACTCGTAAATTTTGGATCATGTAGTTATCTCGGTTTAGAATTTCATCCGAATCTAAAAAATGCAGCAAAATCTGCAATTGATTCATACGGTACACAATTTTCATCTTCTAGAGCCTATATGTCACCCAAATATTATGTGGAATTGGAGCAGAAACTTGAAAAAATATTTGGAAGCCCTACCATTGTTACTGCAACAACAACACTAGGTCATCAAGCAGCATTACCCATACTTGTCAACTCAAATGACGCAGTAATTTTGGATCATCAGGTACATAGTTCTGTACAATCCGCCACTCAACAATTAAAAGCAAAAAACATTCATGTGGAATTGATTCGACACAATAGAATGGATTTATTAGAAAAAAGAATAATTGAACTAAAAGGTAAATACGATAAAATATGGTATATGGCAGATGGTATTTATTCTATGTTTGGTGACACAACCCCTATTCAAGAAATATATGATTTACTTAACAAACATCCTGAATTCAATTTTTATGTAGATGATGCACATGCCATGAGTTGTATGGGAAAAAATGGTCGAGGATTTGTTCTAGCAGACAGAAAAATTCATAACCGCATGGTTGTGGCAACATCATTTGCTAAAGCCTTTGCTACTGGAGGTGGGGCACTGATCTTCCCAAACAAAGAAATGGCACAAAAGGTTCGTAATTGCGGCGGCACTCTTATAACTTCTGGCCCTATGCAACCAAGTGCGTTAGGTGCCGCGATTGCTTCAGCTGACATTCATCTTTCTGATGAAATTAAAACTCTACAGGATGAACTAAATGAAAATATTAAATACACATCACTACTATTAAAAAAGTACAACTTACCAAATCTTTCAGAAAAAAATTCACCAATTTTCTTTATTGCTGCAGGGTTACCAAAAATTGGATATAACTTAATTGAACGTATGATGAAAGATGGCCATTACTTAAACCTAGGCATATTTCCAGCTGTACCAATTAAAAACACAGGTGTTAGGTTCACCATTACACGACTTCATACTTTTGCTCAAATTGAGCAAATGATTGAATCTATGGCACACCATTACAAATTAGCAATTGATGAGGCTGATTACACCTTAGAACAAATATACAAGGCATTTAAAATACCAATGCAAGAAATAAATAATATCTCCGTACAAAAAGCGAGTACTAATTTAATTCTTAACAGTTACAAATCGATAAATGAACTTAATACAAATGAATGGGATAACAACATGCAGCGTTCAGGAGCATTTGATTCCGGTTATCTAAATGTACTTGAAAAGTCGTTTTCAAATAACTCCGAAAAAGAAAATAATTGGGAATTTGATTATATAGTCATTCGGGATAAAAACAATGATACAATTCTTTCAACATTTACTACAACAGCTATTCTGAAAGATGACATGTTAATGCCTCATTATATTTCAAAAGAAGTAGAAGCCAAAAGAGTCAAGGACCCATATTATTTAACTTCTAAAACTTTGACTATTGGGTCTCCTTTATCAGAGGGGAATCACCTCTTCATAAATAGAGATTCTGCCCTATGGAAAGATGCACTTCTTATTTTAATGGAAAAACTTGAGCAATTACAAACACTATACAGAGCAAATAACATTGTAATAAGAGATTTATCAGATGATGATCCAGAGCTAGACAGCTTTATGATGGATAACGGATTCTTTAAATCAGCTATGCCTGAATCTGCTACTATTTCAGATCTTAATTGGACAACTGAAGATGAATTTTATCAAGGTTTGTCATCCAATTCAAGATTTCACTTTAGAAAACATATTCGTAAATTTGAGAATAAATTTGAAGTAAAAATCGTAAATAACCCTTCAAAATCAGAAATTTATCAGTATTATAAGTTATATTTGAATGTAAAACAAAATAGCTTTGACCTAAATACTTTTGAATTACCCTTCTGCCTTTTCGAAGAAATGGCGAAATCCAATAATTGGGAATTTATCGTGCTAACACTTAAAGATTCAATTATTGAGAAGCCGGTTTCGGTAGTTTTTTCTTACAAGACCAAAACATTATATAACCCTATGATAATTGGACTTGATTATAGTGAAAATTTTGAATTTAGTATTTACAGACAAAGTCTCTATCAAGTTGTTAAAAGAGGTAGAGAATTGAATGTTGTTGAAATCCCTTTTGGGTTCTCAGCAACCATAGAAAAAAGAAAATTCGGTGCTAAAATCAAACAGTCTTGCGCTTATGTACAAGCAAAGGACAATTTTAACATGGAGTTTTTAAGTACAATTTCAAGTCATGAGGATAAAAAGTTAATTAATGATGGTGTTAACAAGAGAAGAGTTTTGCCTGTTTAATATTTCGTCAAGGATAAAATTCATGGAGATGCATGGGCAATTTTTGACCAAGAGAGTTTGTGAAAATCAATATCTCATCTCACTATATGAAATTTATGGCTTTTATGTTGAATTAATCTACGATTTCAAACAAATGAAAACAATACGGATTGAGCCAATATTCAGCACGCAAATACTTGACCTATACCCTGTTAAACAAAGCATACATTTACTAAACTAAAAATGAATATTCTCCTATTACGGATGGCAGATCATTTTTATAGTTCGCTTCAAAGTAATAAATATTTTAACCTAAGCTATTCTAATTTTGGAGTAGCCTAGGTTCGTCTATAGATAAGAAATTGAGCAATAAGCTTTGATGCGATAATAATATTTATCCTTAAAACATATTAAACACCCTCGAAAGAAAACAATAAATAATTTAAAGTAAACTGAATCAACACAAAGTACCTATATAGTGGCAAAACCTTTAATTCAAGATTTAATACATTCAGTACTATCAAAAATGCAGCCTTCTTTCTATTAAGGATAACTATTTTAGACAGATTTCAACTTTTGAACTGGCCTCTACTTAACTTTGCACTAATAACAAAACAATTTATCAAAGTTTAAAACAAAAAAAAGTCAAGCAAAACTGCTTGACTTTTTTTGTGGGCAATGAGGGATTCGAACCCCCGACCCTCTGGGTGTAAACCAGATGCTCTGAACCAACTGAGCTAATTGCCCGATAACATTTTCAAGGTGCCGCTGCATCCTCAATGCGGGTGCAAATATAAGTAGCTTTTATTTTAAAACAATGCTTTTTTGCAAAAAAAATTAAATTATTTTTTCCATTAGATAGAAACTTCCACAAACTAAGATCAAATCATTCGTTCGAGTGTCTGATTTGCATTTGTTTAGAGCCGCCGAAGGGTTTTCAAAAATTTCGTGATTTAATTCTAACTTTTTTAATTCTTTTTCAAATTCACCTCTTGTTACGGACCGTTTTGAATCAAATGTGGTAAAATAATAACTGTGCTTAGAAGAAAAACTTGTCAAAATTGATTGCCAATCTTTATCATTTGATGCACCATAGACTATTCGCAAGTGTTCATAATCCAATTTTTGCACCTCTTTTAACAATCCTTCAATCCCTTCTTTATTATGTGCCGCGTCAATTATTATTCTTGGTT
>CAKZPK010000510.1 GCA_937139035.1 uncultured Crocinitomix sp.
TAATTAGTGCCTTTCAAGAAATATTTGAAGCTGAAATAACAGTGTTTGATGATATACTTGGGTCAGCACGAGCACTTTATGGTAAAGAAAGTGGAGTGTTTGCCATTTTAGGGACTGGTGGAGTTGCAGGTTATTATAATGGAGAGAGCGTTACTGACAGAAATGGAGGATATGGTTATTTAATTGATGACTTGGGCGGAGGATACGAATTGGGAAAAAGAGTGGTGTCAGCTTGGTTGAATGGAGAACTACCACAAGCCTTGCAAACCGAAATAGAAACTCTTTTCCAATCCAATAGAGAAACATTTACAAGTAGCTATTATTCTGATTCTAAACTGGGGTATAGCCCAGAGGGATTACAAAAAATTGCAAACTCTGTAAAGTTAGTGGTGGCATATCTCGATCATAAAATTGTTCAGGAATTAATATCAAATTATTTTACTGAATTTTTCAAGCGTCATGTAATGCCGCTTTATAAACAAGATACAAAACGTGAATTAAAATTAAGTGGAACATTAGCTCAAGTTTATCTGGAATCCATCCAAAAAGTTGCTACACAATTTGGCTTATCGGTGAAAGATACCTTGCGTTATCCAGCAATTAAATTGCTTGAATATCACCAATCTGATAGATGCGTAAACAAATAAGAGCAAAAAATGAAGATTGAATAGAAGAAATAGTCTGCGCTTTTAATGTACTGGTCTAGTTTATTTCTGGATTAGTAGAAAAAGCAGCAAGAGATTAATTTAAAATTGTCATATTGTCACCGAAAACCACGATAACACATGGAACCATTGTACATAACCGAAACGCCTAAAACCCCAGGAATTAATTTTAATCCCCAACAAGGCATTTTCAGCATTAAAGGAAAATCAATTCCTGATGATGCCGAAGAGTTTTACAGTGCGGTATTAGATTGGTTTGATGACTATCTTGTTCGTCCAAATTCACAAACTCAAGTATCTATCGATTTGGAGTATTTCAATATCTCTTCTTCTAAAAGATTATTGTTTTTATTATATAAATTGAATGATTTGCATGCAAGTCAAAACAATGTTCGTATTAAATGGATGTATAATGAAGATGATGAGGATATGTTTGAAGTAGGGCAGGACTATGCTTTTATGGTAAAAGTCCCGTTTGACTTTGTTAGTTATTCTTTAGATGAAGTAATCTTAGCTTCGTAAAAAAAAACTATTTCTACTCTTTTTAGTCCATTTTGCATCTGTTAAAAAAACTTAACATTTAAGCTTAATACCAAATTCCATGTCCAAGACATTCTTTATTTGAGATATTGTTCTTACTTTCGCGGATTAATAGTAAATAATTATGGAAAATAAAGGAAATTCATTAGCTAAAATATCATTGGGTATTAATGTCGCACTAATCATTGCGGTTATTATTTTATTTGTAAAGATGCCAAGTGGTGCAGGTTCTGATGAGACTGCAGACGTAAATGATTCAACAAGTACTGTTGATCCAGTTATACCGGATGATGGCACAATGAGAATATGTTATTTTCAAGCAGATTCATTGAATAATCTTGAGATGATGGCTGAGTTGGAAGCTCTTGGAGAAGATGCTCAAAAAAATGCTGAGTCAAAAATGCGTGGTAAAGAAAATGAAATTCAAAGATGGCAAGAGAATTGGGGAGATCCTTCAAAACTTTTACCTTCTGAATTAAGACGTTACCAAGAAGAGGCAATGAAAAAAGAGCAAGAAATTGGAATGTTTCAACAACAAGTTCAAATGGAACTTGCAATGGAGCAAGAAAATCTAATGCTTAAATTGATTACAAGAGTTTCAGATGCATCTAAAACATTTGCAGAAGAAAACGGATATGATTTTGTACTATCTTATCAAAAAGGTCAAAATGTATACTACGGTTCACCAAATTTTGATGTTACTGCTCAATTAGTAGAATTGATTAACGAAGAGTATAGAATGAATCAAGTTTCTTTGACTGAAGGTGAGAATGCCGAAGGAACTGAAGACGCAGGAGAATAAGAAGAATAAATGCTCATAGCTCAGAGAACCAAAGAGAATAATATCGCGGAGCATATTGTTTATATGTTTCAGGTAGAGGATTTAATTCGTGCGAATAATCACGATTTAGATAAGATTACAACCACAGTCATTCAACCGCTTGTTGCAGACGAAGCCATGGCACAACAATACGTTGACTGGTATGCCGGACTCATTAAAAAAATGAAGCAAGAAAGAGTGCAGGATAAAGGGCACGTTTCTGATATCAATGAAATTTTAATGGAATTGTTGCTTTTGCACAATACGTTGCTCAATATTAGTCGTGAAAAACGCTATTTAGAGGCATTTGAGGTTGCTTTACCCATTTTAAAAGACTTCCAACATAAAAGTAATGGTGGCGACTTAAATTTGATTGAGGTTGGTTTTAATGCCCTTTATGGGAAAATGATATTGAAACTAAAACGTACTGAAATTAGCACGGCTTCAGAAGAAGGTTTTCAAGCCATTTCGCAATTGCTTGGTATGCTTGCTCATTTTTATAAAAAAATGAAACAAGGTGATTTGAACTTTACAAACAATTAAACAAAACCCAATTCGTTAATTACCGCAGATTTTTAATGGAAAACTATTGGTTTTACGTTTGTGAACGATAGTTGTTTTTTTGCTTTAAATAAATAGAGTTGAACTATCAGAGAGTGCTTAAGTGGTCATTCAAATAAGTTGTTCATTATACTATTAGTTACTTTAATTCGTTAAAACCCGCGTAAAAAAGTTATGTGTCATCTATTGATATTATTTGTTCTTAATCTAAAATTACATTATGGAGACTAAAGGAAATAGTTATATGAAAATTCTGGTTGGAATTAATATTGTCTTGATTCTTCTTTTAGTGAGAGCTGAATTAAGTATGGGGATGGATCAATTTTTCAATATGAAAGGCTTCTCCATGTTTAATAGTTCAAATGATTTACAAAATGAGACTAACAGCGTTGCTGCAGATGATAGAACAATGAGAATTTGTTATTTTCAAGCTGACTCTTTGGGTGATTTAGAACTAATGTCGGATTTGGAAGTGTTAGCGGAAGAGGCTCAGAAAAAAGCAGAATCAAAAATGCGGAGTAAAGAGAGAGAAATTCAAAGATGGCAGGAGAGTTGGGGAGATCCATCAAGACTTTTACCTACAGAGTTAAGACTATATCAACAAGAAGCACAAGTAAAAGAGCAAGAAATTTCAATGTTTCAGAACCAGGTTCAAAATGAACTAGCAAAGTCTCAAGAAGATGTATTGCTTAAAATGATCACACGAATTTCAGAAGCATCTAAAATATTTGCAGAAGAAAATGATTACGACTATGTATTCTCTTACCAAGTAGGACAAAACCTCTATTATGGTTCACCCGCACATGATGTTACTGCTGAACTGATTAGTATAATGAAGGAGAAATATAAGTAAAGTATTAAAAGAAGAATCAAACGAATTAACGTTATTGTCAAGACAAGAGGCTGTATATGAGTTAGTGTTCATTTCATCTCTCGGAATGATTTTTGATGAATATTTGAGAACCAAGTTAATTTTTGTAAGTGATAATTGATAACTTCGTAACAAGCATAAGTAGTAAAATTTGATTAACAGAATTCTATATTATTGTATTGTGCGCCCAATGTCCTATATGCCATTTGGTCTGATATATCTGTTTTCGCACTTTTTTTACTTTTTTATTTTTTACGTTTTCCCGTATCGAAAAAAAGTAGTTCTGGCCAATTTGGCAAAGTCATTTCCTGAAAAAGATAAAAAGGAACGAACTAAAGTTGCTAAAGAATTTTATCGCTATCTAACTTTTTTATTGGCAGAATCAATTAAGAACTTGACAATTTCTGAAGAGTCCCTAAGGAAAAGAATGACCGTTCGCAATCCTGAAATTATGGATCGACTTTATGAAGAGGGGAGAGAAGTCCTTTTATTGTCATCTCATTATCATAATTGGGAAATGCTAATTACAGCGCAAAATTTAGTTTTTAAACATCAAGCTATTGGAATTGGTATGCCAATGTCCAACAAGTTTTGGGATAAAAAAATTAATGAAAGACGCGAGCGTTTTGGAATGAAGGTAGTACATGCCAATAATTATAAAAAGGTATTGTCTGAACAAACTACTGAACCAACAGCAACTTTAATTCTAGGTGATCAATCCCCAGGGAAAGATGAGAATTGTTATTGGGTGGACTTTTTAAACCAGAAAACAGCTTTTTATTTTGGCGCAGAAATTTTAGCAAATCAAACAAATGCAGCAGTTGTTTATGCTGTAATTCATTTAGTGAAAAGAGGACACTACGAAATTGAACTTAAAGAAATTTCAGCAAGTCCATCTTCAGAACCATACGGTAAAATCACAAGTGATTATATCAGCTTTCTTGAGGAAGATATCCAAGATAAACCATCCGCTTGGTTATGGTCACATAAACGTTGGAAAAAGCAGATTCCTGATAACCTTGCAGAAATGCAAAGTGCACATGAAGGACGTTTTTTAAAACGATTCGGAAAAAGGTAAAAGATAGCTCGCTTTTGAGCGATTTTCAATACCGAAACAATAAAACGAAATTAGTTAGGAAATCTTGAAGAACGAATTACACGTTTAATTTGCTCTAAATGGCGCTCATTATGAAATGCTGTAAAAATAAAAGCATCACCAAGGTTCAGTTTAACCACAGGTCTAAGTGATAGTGGGCATTTAGTTTTACGTAAATTAATCAGTGCTCCTTCTTGCAATACCGTATTAAAGTCTTTTACATGCTCTAAATATTCCTCCACTACATTCTCTAATGACAAAGAGGTGTTAATTAGTGGGTTATATTCTTTAGTTGACTTTAATTTACGTTTAACGTTTTTTACTTTCCCAAGTTTAACAGAGCGATAAACAGCAATTCCTAAAGGACTACTTGAGAAATGTTCAGTTGGTTCAGTAAATCGAGTATTTGAGATTTTACCTCTAAATACTGGAATATAATAACGATAGTAGGCATTAAGATGCGCTAATACTTGAGCAATACTCCAAGTTCTATCATTGGGTTGCCAATTTAATTGCGCAGGCGAGAGTGATGCCGTCTCGTTTGAAACTTCATCAGCACAGTGGTCAACCACACGCGACAATTTTCTAATTAATAATGGAACTGGTACTCGTTTCATTTCGTTTTTTTAGTGAAAGTTATTTCGCAAGTCACTGATTTTGACACCTGTCATTTCTATGCGTAACTATCCACGGTATAAATATAGATATTAATCAAAAATAACCGTTATTTTAGTTTCTTTTTAAGAATTAAATAACATTTCTAGCGCATTAACGTAATAGAATAGCTAGGAGTTGTTTCATTTTTATTGGAACAACCGTAAAACTATGGCTGAAGGTAAAAAGTTCGGAGCGTTTGGTGGTGTGTTTACACCGTCTATATTGACCATCCTTGGGGTGATCATGTATTTGCGTATGGGATGGGTTGTCGGTAATGGCAGCATCTGGCTTATTCTAGGAATTATTCTACTCGCGCACTTTATTTCAGTTGCCACTGGATTAAGTATTTCATCAATAGCTACTGATAAAAAAGTTGGTGCCGGTGGAGTTTACTATGTACTTTCAAGAAGTTTAGGATTACCTATAGGCGGAGCCTTGGGAATGACCTTATTTGTTGCTACGGCATTAAGTATCGCACTCTATATGGTTGGATTTGCCGAAATCTTCAACGAATATATTGGATACGGATACACGCTTGATGAAAATGGCGTTAAGGTAATTGATGAATCGGTTAATATGACAAATACATTCCGTGTTTCGGGGAGTATTGGACTATTGGTGTTAACAATCATTGCTTTTATAAGTACTTCAATTGCCATTAAATCACAATATATTATTCTTACAGCTATTGTCCTTTCTTTGTTTTCTATCTTTTTGGGAACTCCAATGGAGGGAGCAGTAGTAGCGAATGAGGTGGTGAATGATACGCCTTTAGAGTTGGCAGGTTTTGCAGCTATTTTTGCTATATTTTTCCCTGCCGTAACAGGTTTCACCGCTGGTGTTGCTATGTCAGGTGATTTAAAAGATCCTAAAAAAGCAATTCCAAGAGGAACTTTAGGAGCCATAGCCGTAGGCTTAGTTGTTTATGTTGGATTAGCATTGTTTTTACATTTTTCAATTGATCAAATTACCTTAATAACAGATCCGAAAGCTATTTTCAACTTTGCAGCTCTTCCAATTCTTGTTTACTTAGGAGTGTGGGGAGCAACCTTGTCTTCTGCATTGGGTGGAATTCTTGGAGGACCTAGAATTTTGCAGGCCATGTCTGTCGATAAGTTAACACCGAAATTATTTGCAAAAGGAGTAGGACCAAACAATGAACCAAGAAACGCCTTAATTTTAACTGTAATTATTGCTGAGTTCGGAATTTTAATTGGTGATTTAAATGTAATTGCAGAGGTTGTTTCAATGTTCTACTTGGCAGCTTATGGATTTATAAACCTTTCTTTCTTTTTAGAGAGTTGGGCAAGTTCAGATTTTAACCCAACATTTAGAGTAAGTAAGTGGTTTGGATTATTGGGGTTCATAGCAACATTCGTTATTATGTCACAATTAAACTTTGTGGCTATGCTTGCAGCCTTCGTAATTATTGGAGGAATCTATTTTTGGTTATCAAGAAAACAGATCGCTTTAGGTACAGGAGATATTTGGCAATCTGTTTGGGCTACAATTGTGAAAAAGGGTTTAAAACGGATGGAAGCCGGAACGGATCATAAACGTAACTGGAAACCTAACACACTTTTATTTAGTACCGATAGCAAACAACGCTCAAAAATGATTGAGTTTAGCAAGGCGGTTTCTGGTCAAGGCGGTATTATTACCAATTTTGATTTG
>CAKZPK010000511.1 GCA_937139035.1 uncultured Crocinitomix sp.
ATTGATTCTGAATACTTCATAGCCTGAATACTTAGGCGCTTCGTCTCCTCGTCAAAACTACCACTCACAGGAGGTATTGACCATACTGAAGGTCCTTCATTCGCGACAAACAACTCACCATCAATATAACAACCAAAAGTATTAGCTCCAGTATGCGTTAATAGTGGCATTTCTGGTTCTTGTGAAACAGGTTCTGGTTCAGCTTGTTTTTCACAGGAAAATGCGAATGCAATTAACATGACGGATACAATTGACCTTAAAAAAATATTATTTGTTTTCATAATTGGGTTAATGATGATGTAAACCTAAGCAGGCTAATAATAAAACAACGATATAAAGACTCATATTCCACTATAAAATTCTTTCAACTGATTTTCATGCTTTTAATTTTTAATATCGAAAATCAAATCTACCTTCGGTAATGTTTATTGATGAGCTAACAGCGTATTCTGGATTAACAAGAATCATATTAAAAGTACCAGATATTATATTATTCAATTCATCTATATAAGTTATTGTACAACTACCTTTATTTCCAATATCATGATAATACACTAGGGATTCTTCACTCTTTTGGGTATATCCTTTGACATGGTCAAACTTAATGTCAAACATATAATTTCCTGGCTCATCAATATTGTTAACCAAAATCACCAAATAGTCCGAAAGATTATCATTATTGTTTCTAGTTCCTTGTAACACCAAACGTTTAGCTGCCTCATCAAAACTACCACTCACAGCAGGAATGTCCCATACTGACGGCCCTTCATTTGCTACAAATAACTCACCATCAATATAGCAACCAAATGTATTAGCACCTGTATGTGTTAAAGGTGGCATTTCTGGCTCTTGTGAAACAGGCTCTGGTTCAAGTGGTTTTTCACAAGAAAATGCCAATGCAATTAACACGACAAATACAATTGACCTTAAAAAAATATTGTACGTTTTCATAATTGGGTTAACTAACTGGGATCAAAGTTAAATTCTATTTTGTTTAGTATAACTACTTAATTAATATGAATTTTGATCCCTAAATTTAGGTAGCTATACAAACCTAATTGACTTAATATAAATACTTGAATAGAAGCTTAATAAAATCTCACATGGGGTTAATAACTTTGCCTAAAACTAAATAACTTTAAATAAATATCCAAATTTATTTCATTTTTTATTTCAAAACATTTCAAACAAGATCAATTGAAACATGCAAGAATCACATGCAAAACTAGTAACAAAACACTATCCAAACGAAAGAAAATAAAATTATATTTCAAAACATCACATTACAAAAAAATCAAGGCATAGCAGCTAATCACTCCATAGAATTGACGATATTTGCACTTTAAAACTAAATCACAATATAAAATGGCAGAAATCACACTTGGAGGAAATCCAACAAACACAATAGGAAACTTACCTAAAATTGGAAGCACAGCACCTGACTTTTCGTTAGTAAAAACAGATATGTCAGTAGCTACATTAGCAGATTACAAAGGTTCAAAAGTGATTTTGAATATTTTCCCAAGTGTTGACACTGGAGTATGCGCGGCATCTGTTCGTCATTTTAACGCCGAAGTTTCTCAGTTAGATAACACAACTGTATTATGTATTTCAAGAGATTTACCATTTGCACAAAAACGTTTTTGTGGCGCCGAGGGACTTGACAACGTCATCAATTTAAGTGATTTTGTAGATGGATCATTTGGAAAAGCATATGGCCTTGAAATTATCGACGGAGCATTTAGAGGATTACATTCTCGTGCTATCGTAATTATTGATGAAAACGGATCAGTTATTTATACCGAACAGGTTCCTGAAATTGGACAAGCTCCTAATTTTGAAGCAGCTTTAGCGGCTCTTTAATTAGAACTGTCAACTTTGAATTCTCATTTATCGGACAACTTATCCTTTTAAAATGAAAGTTTATTTTTTCCTTTTATTTCCTATTCTGATTCTTGCCTCTTGCAAAAAATACGAAGAGGATGGATCAACTTTTCGAGCAAATAAAAAGTTGCTAAAAACTTGGGTATATTCTGAAAAAATTCTCTCTGACGGCACCATTTACACGCCGGTCTACACTTATACTCAAACCTACTTTGAAGACGGTACAATGTTACTCACTTCTGACTACGACACTGCGTATACAGAACTAAATTGGAAATGGGAATTTATTGACAAAAAAATGAGCATTCGTAGTACACTCGACAATTGGGACACTTACATTTTAAGCAAAATCATTAAGCTTACAGATAACGAATTGTGGATAAAAACCAACCTTATAGATAATGGTGAAGTTTATGGTTTACCTGATCTTGAAAAACACATTGCATTATAGCATCAAGTAATTGTGCCAGACAAATAAACTATAACCGTACGCCAATTCCTAATCTAATTAAGTATTGAGAAGGAAGCGTTTCTGCAACAATCGTAGTTATAGTTCGCTGATTAACAGGTATTGCAGGATTATCATATGTTCTTGATTGAATACTTAAATCAGCCAAGTTTATTGGTACGTTTAAATCAATAAACCATTTTTTACTCAAGTCATAATTAATGCGTGGCACAATTGAAAATAGAGCGCCAGCATTAGATTGACTAGTTGCAAACAGACTAGATATTCTTGGCTGAAAAGCTGATCTATGATAATAAGGACGAACGGCAAAACCTAGAGATGGTTTTAGTCTTTTATCATCTTTATTTTTGATAATCATATAATTAAACTCATACCTCAAAGCAATAAACACATTTGTTCTCTGTTCTCCTGAAATCACTTGATGATTCAACCCATTATCGTAGTCAATATAAGTTTGTTCATCTACTTGATTAAATTGTAATCGAGATAATTCAATTTCATGATAATTACCTCTGGGAGAAGCCCAAGCAAAAGCTGGAGAAAAATAACCGAGAGATGTTTCGTAAAAATTTTCTTTTATTGGTTTATTCAAAACCGTATCATAATCAACAGTTAACTCTGCAGTTCTCCAACCAAAATTAGAATACATTTTAAGTTGAAACGGCGAAGTGTTCTGGGCTAAAATGTTTTGATTAAAACTGATGAGCACAAAACTTAAGGCAATAATCTTAGCGAAATTATAATTCTTCATTACGACAAGGGTTGATTTGTATTTAGTTTGAAAAGAATTAAAAATCTTTCCAAATCATTATTTTACTTGCTAGCAAAACGTGATAGTTTCTTACTTATTGTTTGAAACCTATCCCTAATTATTGTCTATAGGGTTTTCTATAGAGTATGCAACACAATTATGCACCCCTTGAACTGAACAATAAATTGGATAATCAACCTCTTCTAATTTAAAAATAAAAAAGTCAATTCCTTTAGTTGGAGTGGCATTTTGGTTTACAAAAACATGATTCCCTGCACCTCCATAATGATAATTAAAAAAAACTTTCTCTACGCTTAAAGTTTCACTTTTAAACCCTTTTTGATGATTAAAGAATAACTCATATACCTTTGGATACAATAGTCTATTGGAAAAAGAATTAGTTTCAAAACAGATTAATTCATTGTTCTGAACCACATAAATTATAATTCCTCCTGCATTCCCCATTCCTCCTGGTTCGGTAACTTCAGCATAAACCACATCTGACAATATCAAATCATCAACTATAGCTTCTGATAATTCAATTGATTTACGTTCACTCATTTTTAAATATTACATTTTCATTCTCATCAAACTCCATATGCTTCTCGCCCCAAGCATACATAGAATCAATCACAGGGAAAATAGAATAACCTTTTTCGGATATAAAGTATTCTACCCTTGGTGGAATTTCTGCATAAATTTTTCTTGTGATAAGACCGTCCGCTTCAAGTTCACGAAGCTGCTTAGTTAGCATTTGTTTACTTATTCCAAAAATACCGCGTTTTAACAAACCAAAGCGATTTATCTTTTTAGAAATCAAATAAAGCACAATAGGTTTCCACTTCCCACCAATCGTTTGCATGGTATAATCTACCGGAGAAGCCGACCTAATTTGAAATTTTTTCATTTTTTTCATAAACAAAAACAGTTATAAAACCTATAATAGTCTTATTTATATGACTAGGTCATTTTAATATAACTACTTTCAAATTTAAGACTAAATAATAACCTTTGTAGAAATAAAACTGATTAATTATGACATTAAAAATAACTGACAAAAACTTTGAAACATTGGTATTGAATAGTACTAAACCTGTAGTTATTGATTTTTGGGCACAATGGTGTGGCCCTTGCAAATCTGTAAGCGCATCTATAAACGACATGGCTGAGGAATACGGAGAACAAGTGGTTATAGGGAAAGTAGACGTTGATTTAAACCCTAATGCAACTTCTAAATTTGGAGTTAGAAACATGCCCACAGTATTGTACATTAAAAACGGAGAAGTGTTGGATAAACAGGTTGGAGCAACATCCAAAACAGTATTAGAGGAAAAACTTAAATCAATCTTGTAAAAGATTGGTTTAAGTTTAACAGCCTGAAGTATTCATTATAATTCGGCAGCACATTTAGCCCCAAATTACTTCAGAATTCCGCTCATAAAAACAAGACAAAATAAACAGATTAAATCTGACGAATTATTTATCAAATTTGATGGATAAAAAGTAAATTATTCATCTTAAATTTGTTGCATGACGGTGGACGAATTCAAGCAGAGCTATCAAAATTCTGAACAGGTAGTTGCTATTGCCTCTTTATTACAGGAAGAAGAAGTAAAAATTAATCTTAATGGCTTAGTAGCATCTTCGGCCGCGGTGGTTTCAAACGCCGTCATTCAAAATCGAACTGGGTTTCATTTATTTGTATTGCCAGACAAGGAAGAAGCCGCTTTTTTCCTGAACGACTTGGAGAACCTCAACAAGAATGCATCTAACATTTTGTTTTTTCCGCACAGCTACAAAAAACCGTATCAAATAGAGGAGATTGATAATGCTAATGTAGTTTCGAGAGCAGAAGTACTGGAGCGAATCAATAGAGGCAATGCATCTGTTGTAGTAACTTATCCGGAGGCATTATTTGAAAAAATAATCACCAAAAAACAGTTTGCTAAAAACATTCTAGAAATTCGTCAAGGAACTGAATATTCAGTTGATTTTATAAACGAATTACTTATTGAATACGAATTTGAAAAGGTTGATTTTGTTTATGAACCTGGTCAATTTGCAGTGCGTGGAGGAATCATTGATATTTTCTCTTTCTCTAATGACATTCCTTATCGAATTGAGTTTTTTGGAGATGAAGTAGACTCTATCCGAACTTTTGATCCGGTAAATCAACTTTCGATAAAGTCAATGAGTCGGTTAACTGTTGTACCTAACATACAACGATACGCTACAGAGGAAGTTCGCGAAAATATTCTACAATTTTTACCCAATCAAACTAATGTTTGGATTAAGGATTATTTGCTCACAGGCTCTACTTTAGACAAAGAGTATAAAAAAGCCTTGCAAATATTTAACGAACTACCCGAAACTCCTGTTAAGCACACCCCACCAACTGACTTGTTTTTTTCAAAGATTGCATTTGAAAAAAACATTCAAAAATTTAATGTAATTGAGTTTGGATCTCGTTCATTTTTTGATGGTAAAGCCTTTCATTTTAACATTAGTGTACAACCTAGTTTTAATAAAAACTTTGAGTTGCTAATTGAAGATTTGCGCAAAAATGAAAAAGCCAAGTTCACAAACATGATTGTGTCGAGCCAGGCAAAACAAGTAGAACGTTTATATGCCATTTTCGAAGATTTAAAATCTAGTGTTCAATTCACAACCTTATCCTTTGCTTTGCACGAAGGATTTATTGATAACAATTTAAAATACACCTGTTATACCGATCATCAAATATTTGAGCGGTATCACAGGTTTCGGCTCAAAGACGGATTTAGAAAAAACCAACAAGCCCTCACATTAAAAGAGATTTACAACCTCCAAAAGGGCGATTATGTTACGCATATAGATCATGGAATTGGGAAATTTTCAGGATTAGAAATTATTGATGTAAATGGAAAGCCACAAGAGGCAATCCGATTGATTTATAGAGACAATGACGTGCTTTATGTTTCTATCCACTCATTGCACCGAATTTCAAAATACTCAGGTAAGGAAGGTACGCAACCTAAAATGAATAAGATTGGGACGCAAACATGGAACAACACCAAGAAAAAAACCAAATCTAAAATTAAAGAGATTGCATATGATTTAATTAAACTGTATGCAAAACGGAAAGAGGAATCAGGATTTTCATTTTCACCAGACACCTATTTACAAAACGAATTAGAAGCCTCATTTATTTACGAGGACACACCTGACCAAGAAAAAACTACAGCCGCCGTTAAAAGTGACATGGAAGCGCAAGCACCTATGGATCGTTTGGTTTGTGGGGATGTTGGATTTGGTAAAACAGAAATTGCAATTAGAGCAGCCTTTAAAGCCGTTGCTGATAGTAAACAAGTTGCGGTATTAGTTCCAACAACAATATTGGCATTACAACATTATAAGACGTTTAAAGAACGGATGGAAAATATGCCTTGTAATATTGACTATGTCAACCGTTTCAAGTCAACCAAACAAATAAACGAAACTTTAAAGCGGTTAGAAGAAGGTAAAATCGATATAATAATTGGTACTCATGCACTTGTCGGGAAGAAGGTTAAGTTTAAAGATTTAGGCTTAATCATTATTGACGAAGAACAAAAATTTGGAGTTGGGGTAAAAGACAAACTCAAACTTTTTAAAGCATCTGTTGACACTTTAACGCTAACAGCCACACCCATTCCAAGAACTTTACAGTTTTCATTAATGGGCGCGCGTGATTTGTCAATTATTAATACTCCTCCCCCCAATCGACAACCGGTAGATACGGAAGTTGTGACTTTTAACGAAGAATTAATTCGGGATGTAGTAACCTACGAAACACAACGTGGTGGGCAAGTATTTTTTGTACATAATAGAGTACAAAATATTCATGAAGTTGGGGGAATGATTCAACGCTTGTGCCCTGGCATTCGGGTTGCAATTGGCCACGGTCAAATGGACGGTAAAAAATTAGAAAACTTAATGTCTGATTTTGTGAACCATGAATATGATGTATTAGTGGCTACTACCATTATTGAATCAGGAATTGATGTTTCTAATGCCAACACCATTATTATTAATAATGCGCAAAATTTTGGTCTGAGTGATTTACATCAAATGCGTGGACGTGTTGGACGATCCAATAAAAAAGCCTTTTGTTATTTAATAGCCCCACCATTACATAATTTGCCATCAGATTCAAGAAAACGATTAGAGGCGGTAGCACATTTTTCAGATTTAGGATCAGGCTTTAACATTGCAATGCGTGATTTAGATATTCGTGGCGCAGGAAATTTATTGGGCGGTGAACAGTCAGGCTTTATTTCAGACATTGGTTTTGAAATGTATCAGAAAATATTGAACGAAGCCATGCAAGAATTGCGGCAAAATGAGTTCAAAGAGCTGTTTACAGAAGATACTTCTGTTGATGAGATGGAATTTGTTACTGACTGTATTTTAGAAACTGATTTGGAACTCTTAATTCCTGACACCTATATTAACAACGTAGCTGAGCGATTAATGATTTATCAGAGCTTAGACAATTCAAAAAATCAAACCGATTTAGATATTTTCCGCGCTAATATGGAAGACCGCTTTGGACCAATCCCGGCGGTTGTTCATGAATTAATTAAGTCAATTGAATTGCGTTGGATGGCAAAGGAAATTGGATTTGAAAAATTAGTCATTAAGTCTAATAAAATGATTGGATACTTTGTAGCGCAGCAAGATTCGCCTTATTATCAATCAAGCCATTTTACAAAAGTTTTAAGTTTTATTCCAACCAACCCGCGGGATGCA
>CAKZPK010000512.1 GCA_937139035.1 uncultured Crocinitomix sp.
CAAAAGCTGGTGCCTTGGGGCGATACGCGGCTTACAAAGAAAAAGTCCCTGTAATTGTACATACATTTCATGGACACGTGTTTCATTCTTATTTTGGTCAATTAAAAACAACGATATATAAAACCGTAGAGCGATTTTTAGCCAAAAAGTCTGATGCAATTATTGCAATTTCGCCTATTCAAAAGAGCGAACTTGTAAAAACGTATAAAATTGCTAGTGACAGTAAGGTTAGGGTTATTCCATTAGGCTTTGATTTGGATCGATTTCAAGCAAATAGAATTGAAAAACGAATTGCTTTTCGAAAAGAGTATGAGGTTGCAGAAAATGAGGTTGCAATTGGCATTATAGGACGTTTGGCTCCAATTAAAAATCATTCAGGGTTTATTGAGTCCGTTCAAAAAGTTGCTGAAACAACTGCAAAAAATCTAGTTGTTTTTATAGTGGGAGATGGGCAATTACGTGAAGAAATTGAAATGCAAGCAAGCGAAGTTGCCGAAATGAACCAAAATTTACGCTTTGTTTTTACTTCTTGGATTAAAGATGTTGACCGTGTTTTACCAGGGTTTGATATTGTTGCGTTAAGTTCTTTAAATGAAGGGACGCCAGTTAGTTTAATTGAAGCACAAGCTGCAGGAATTCCAATAATTTCAACAGATGTTGGTGGAGTGAAAGATGTTTTATTGGACGGAGAAACAGGAATTGTTACTGGAGTATTTGAGGTTGAAACATACACAAAAGGATTACTTGATTTAGTTGAAAATAAAGAAAAACGTGAAAAAATGTCACAAAATGGCTGGAATCACGTAAGAGATAAGTTCCACTACAAGCGTCTTTGTAAAGATGTTGAAAATTTGTACGTGGAATTATTGAATAAAAAGACGAAAAATGATGCGTGATAGGCGAATAAGATTGTGTGCTTTATTAGTGGTAGCAGTAATTATGCAGAGTTGCGGTATTAATAGTAACCTAATGCTAAAAACCGATAAAGAATATGTGTTTGCAGAAATTGATAGCATGAATTCTACTAAAGAGGAGTATCGTTTAGATGTGAATGATATCCTTCAATTTCGCTTTTTCACCAATAATGGACAAAGAATTTTAGATCTTTCTGCTTCATCAGAACCCGGTCAGCAAAATCAGCTTTTTAATCCGAATAATTCATTGAACTATATTATCCAAAAAGATTCAATGGTTAATTTTCCTGCATTAGGAGAAATAAATATGGTGGGTAAGTCAATTCGCGAGGCTGAAATGTTTTTAGAAGATGCTTATGCTGAATTGTATGTTAATCCATTTGTTCAAATTTCGGTTACGAATAAACGTGTAATTGTGTTTCCAGGAAATGGAGGAGATGCAAGTGTTTTGTATTTAGCAAATAATAATACGACATTATTAGAAGCAATTGCATTAGCAGGAGGAATAACAGAACGGGGGAGAGCATCAAGAATAAAACTAATTAGAAAAGACGAAAAAGGAAAACGCCAAGTATATATGATTGACCTTTCAGTTATCGAAGGGTTGGAATATACAGATATATTAGTGCAAGCAAATGATTATATATATGTTGAGCCTGTTCCAGAAATTGGGCGAGAATTATTAAAAGAGGTGACTCCAATCGTATCACTAATTTCAAGTGCTGCAATTGTAATCTCAGTAATCTCTAAACTTTAAAATACCTTTTGAGCGAACAAGAATCATATAGCAAAACCAATAAGTTCACCATCAATAAGGATTTTGATCCTGATATTTTATGGGTGGTCATTAAAAAGCATTGGCTTGTTTTTCCTATACTTTTAATTGTGGCGTTGTCTGCAGGTTATCTTTATTTGCGTTATACTAAACCTGTTTATTCTTCAAATGCTGTTGTTCAAAGAAGTTCGCAAGATGAAGGGAAGCGTATATTAGATATTGAGAGTTTTGAGAATGAAGGAAGCTTGTCTGAAGATGTAGAGCTTTTAAAATCGACCTTTTTATTAGAGAAAGCACTTAAAAACTTGAACTTAAATATTTCCTATTACTCTGAAGGAGAAATACTGACAGAGGAAAAGTATTTAATGTCATCTTACCACATAACTTTATTAGAGTTAAAAGATTCCTCACTAATAGGCAAGCCAATTTCTGTGACGGAAAAGGATGGGGGATATGAATTATCTTTCAGTACAAACGGGGAGTTGAAAAGTTATGATATTCAGCCTGATACTCCTATTAATAACGAGTATTTTAATTTAATCTTTAAAATCAATAATAAAGAGAAGTTTAAAAAGAGCTTGGCAGATAATTCGCTTTATTTTGTAATGAATAATTACGCTAATTTAACTAAGCGGCTTCATCCAGATCTTAAAGTATATATCTTAAATGCGGAAGCAAAAACAATTCAAATTTCTTTTGAGAGTAATAATTCGCGTCTGGCAACAGATGTTGTTTCCTCTGTTATATCAACGTTTTTCCAGTATGATTTAGATAAGAAAAGTCAAAGCTCTGCCAATATTTTGAATTTCATTAACAGTCAATTGGATACCGCATTTATTCAATTAAAAGAATCTGAAGTTCGAATCCAGTCATTTAAAGACAGTAATCGAGTTAATGACCCTGCCATGTTTACGCAGCGCATTTTACAGCGCACAGGTGAGTTGCAAAGCCAACTTTTAGTCATTGATTTAGATTATGAATTGATTTCTGAAGTAGAGCGGAAAGTGGACAATAGTGAACGTATTGAGATTTACAGAATAATTCCTGCAATTTCAGGAACTAATTATGAGAATTTATTGACAACAGAATTAACTGCCTTGCACGACTTACTGGTTTCTCGTGAAGATATTTCATATAACGTGACGGGCAATAATGATATTATTAAAAAATTAAATCGAAAAATTGAAACCAAATCTGAAAACATAAAAAGAACAATTTCATCTATAAAAGAGCAATTGAGATTTAAAAAGAGTAGTATTCAAGATAGAATTTATGGTCTTGAGTCTCAGTTATATGGTGTTCCACAAAAAGAAATGGAGCTATCAAGGTTAAATAGAATGTTTAATCTAAATGAGAAATATTATTCTTTATTAATAGAGAAGAAAACACAGTATTCAATTTCCAAAGCCGGGTATACTACAGACAATATGGTATTACAAGCGCCAGCATCTGCAGGGTTAGTTTCTCCAAACGGAAAATTGATTTACACCGGGTTAATTGTGATAAGTCTATTACTAGGTTTGATATATTTGTTAATCCGTTATTTAAGGTTTAACGATATTCAAAGTCCAGAAGAGTTAAAGAAGATATTGCCATCAGCAGCAGGTTTTTTAGGTATTGTGCCAAAGGTAGTTACGGATAGTAAAAACTCAACATTGATTGTGCATAAGCAGCCAAAGTCTGCATTAGCGGAAAGCTGCAGACATATTCGCTCAAATATGCAATTTGTTTTGAATGAAGGTGAGTCAAGCGTTGTAGCAGTTTCCTCGTCAGTTTCAGGGGAGGGTAAAACCTTTGTAGCATTAAACCTTGCAGGTATTTTTGCATTGTCAGGCAAAAAGGTTTTAGTAATTGATTTAGATTTAAGAAAGCCCAAAGTACATCTTGGATTTGGTGTTCAAAATACAGACGGTATGAGTTCTGTATTTGCAGGTAAAGTAGCTTGGAGGGATTGTGTTAGAGATAGTGAGATAGAAGGGTTGTCGTTTATTACTGCGGGACCAATTCCGCCTAACCCTTCAGAACTTGTTATAAGAGGAGGTTTGGATCAATTGCTAGAAGAATTTAAAGGAGAATATGATTTAATTTTGATTGATAATCCGCCTGTTGGAGTCGTTTCTGACGGAGTGATTATTATGAATAAAGCAGATTGTCCAATTTATGTTTTCCGATCAAATTATTCAAAAAGAATTTTTACAGAGCGAGTTGGAGAATTACTTAATTCGAACAAAGTATCCAAATTGTTTGTTTTGTTGAATGGGGTAGACTTGAAACGAAATGGTTATGGCTACGGTTATGGTTACGGTTATGGAGAGTATTATGATGATAGTGAGAATGACGGGAAGAAGGGGATTTTGAAATGGTTTAAAAAGAAATGACAATAGAAAAATTTAACATTGAAGGATTGTTGCTACTCAGTCCTAGAGTATTTGAAGATGATAGAGGTTATTTTTTTGAATCCTTTAATCAAGCTGCATTTGAAAAAGCAGTTGGACATTCTGTTGAGTTTTGTCAGGATAATGAATCTTATTCGCATCAAAATGTATTGAGAGGTTTACATTTTCAAAAACCTCCATATGCTCAAGGTAAATTAGTTCGAGTGACTCGTGGCGCAGTATTAGATATTGCCGTTGATTTAAGAAAAGAATCAAAAACATACGGTCAACATGTTAAGGTGGAAGTGTCAGCAGAAAACAAAAAGCAATTTTGGGTTCCTGAAGGGTTTGCGCATGGTTTTATTACTTTGACAGACGATACAATATTCAACTATAAATGCACAAACTATTATAATAAGGAAAGTGAAGGTGGATTAAATTGGGACGATCCAGCGCTTAATATAGATTGGGGAAACAACGTTTTACCACTTTTGTCTGAGAAAGATGCTGTAGACACTGATTTTACTGAATTTATATCTCCCTTTTAAAAGAAACATTTGGAAACGATAGACTCCATACTGCACATTTTGGCGTTCTTTGGTGGCGCCTTTTTTTTGTCATTGGTTATTAATACCTTCTTTTTGAGGTTTTCGCGGACATTAGGTATCCGTAATAAAAATCAACTTGAAATAAGATGGAGTAATATTTCTAAACCCTCACTTGGTGGGATCAGTTTTTAGATTTCGGACCTAATGAGTTTCATGTTTGATGCCATTATTTTTGGTGAACAAGATGTATTTCATAACGAGGCGCTATTGGGTTTTTTCTTTAGTATATTTCTAGCCTTTTTATTGGGATTGGCAGATGATGCCTACAATACTAGACCGTTATTAAAATTGTTAGTTCAAATTCTAATCGGAGTCACCTTTATTTTAGGAGATACTTGGATTCAATTTTCAGGCAATATTTATCTAGATTATTCATTGACTATCTTTTGGGTGGTCGCTATCATGAATTCGATCAATATGTTGGATAACATGGATGGTGTTTCTACGCTAACTACCATTTCAATTCTAGTATCTTGTTTGTTTTCATATTTCATTTTCTCTAGTGAAGACGTTGTTTTTCCAGGATTAATGATTTGTATGATTGCTACATTTTTAGCATTTCTCTTTTACAATTGGAATCCTTCAAAAATGTTTATGGGAGATTCTGGTAGTCAGTTTATAGGTGCACTTATTGCTTTTATGGGTATCAAGTATTTGTGGAATGCTCCTTTAATTGACTCAAGTTGGTCTTGGCCTAATTTAGTGCTGGTTTTGGTTGCTTTTGCCCCAACGCTAATCGACACAACTACGGTTAGTATTCTAAGACTTTCTAAAGGAAAATCACCAATGGTTGGGGGAAAAGATCACTCTACGCATGCCTTGTCATATTTAGGATGTTCAGATAAGAAAGTGGGACTTATTTTTGTCTTATTGGGCAGCCTTTCATTGGTTTTTTCTACTACGATTTGCCTATTTGCACGTCATGAATTTTGGATTTATCCTTTTGCCTTATACTTTCTAATATCTTTTACTATCTTGTTCGTAATTACAAGAAAATATAATGATAAAAAAGAGATTGAAAATTAGTCTGTTTCTGACAGTTTTTTCACTGAGTATGCTAGGTTGTGGTAATCTTGGTGAAATTGAAAGTACTCAACCTACGCAATCAATTC
>CAKZPK010000513.1 GCA_937139035.1 uncultured Crocinitomix sp.
AAATCAACTTCTTGACTAGGGCGCTCGTAATTATACGGTCCAGCATAAATTCCTCCGCATGCAGCCAATGTACCAGATGCATTTGACGTTACAATTGTCAAATCATAAGTTAAAAAAGCAGTTGTTGTTCCGTCTGATATTCTTAAAGCAACCTCCCAAGATTCTGTATAAGTGTGCAATGAAACCAATAATAGTTCAGGTCCCGGCTCATCATAATAAGTAGTTCCGCTATTCCATGTTCCAGAAAAAGACCATCCTAAAGGAACCTCTGCTGCTCCGTTAATAAAATCGGCATCTCCAATTGCTGTATTTACCAAACCTATTCCTCCGCATGCTGCACCTGCGGTTGGATTGGTATAATCTGTTGCATAATCTATCCCAACATAAGTGCCCACTATTTGAGAATACGCACTAAAAGTGCTTATAATGGAGAGCATTGTAATAATAAATATTGCTTTCATTTTTCTTATATAAAAGTCAACATCCGCAGAAACAGTTAAAGAATATTAGAAAAGAGGTAGGGTTATTTTTCTAATATACATATGGTCAATACACTAACATTTACGTTGAGTATTGCGATTCATGGAGGTTACGGTTTGCAAGATTTTGAGGTCTAATTGGGTGTAAACATACAGTAATTTATCGCAAATGTCAATAGTAGAAACTAAAAGTCAGTAGTTTATATAACTAGAACGGCACTATAGAGGTGTGTTAAAACTGTTAAATGCTAGAAAATTGGGGCTTCAAAAATTTGAAATTTATTTTTTCTTTTTTCAAACATTTTTGAATGAATAAGAAATTACAATAAACTGCTTAAAAAAAACAAGCTAACACCTTCTTTACAAAACCATTAGCAGGATAACTCTTGATTAATTCCCCTCAGGAGCCAACCTTAAAACTATGCCGTCAATTTCTTCTGAGACATGTATTTGACAACCTAATCGGCTATTATCTTCTACAAAAAATGCCTCATCTAACATATCCAATTCTGCGTCAGACTGCTCTGGCAAATCTGTTTCAGATTCTAAATAGCATTGACAGGTTGCACACATTGCCATACCACCACAACGCCCTTCTACAGGCAATTCATAGGAACGACATACTTCCATGATATTCATGTTCATATCCGTTGGAGCTTCTAAATCGTGAGTTACTCCTTCTCTATCAATGATGTGTACGGTAATCATATCGTCTGCCATGATCGTAATGCTTTTGTTTTTTGGCAAAGATAAACAAGTTTACACGAAGTCCAATTGATACTACATTCACATTTTCAATTTTTTGATCCTCTTTTTGTCTTCTTTCCTATCCTTTCTCCAATCCTCATTATAATCTCGTGTATGTCGTCTCATTTTTTTTAGTTTTTCCAAGTGTACCAAGGTTGAATCAAATTCACCCAACTGTTCATAGGAATCTGCCAATAAAGAGCGAATCTCTACACTTTCCAAAACATAATCTTCCAAATTTTCATCCATACAATAATAGCTCAAAACTGCCTCTCCATCATTTATAGCTGCTGCATACTGTTCTAATTCCAAATTTGCAATAGCGCGTTCATGCCTGTAATAAACATAAGTTGATGACAACACATCACTAGCATTAGTTTCCTTATTCATCTCCATCAATTCTGTTAAATAATAGTGAGCACTATCATAATCATTCAAAGCCGTGTATGCTTCAACCAAATTATCTAAAAAAAAGTCATGCCAATTCAATTGAATTCCTTTCTTCTTTTCCTCCTCTAAATATTTGTGATTATAAAAAATAACTTGCTCATAGTCCTCTATCAAAGTATAAAATCTGATTAGAAGATCATATCTCGAGAACCAATCCAAATCTGACAGTGATGCTTTTTCAATTGCCTCAATATTTTTATGATGATACACTACGGCACTATCATAATCTCCTTTCAATCGATAGCATACAGCTATATTTTGATAAGTTTCAATACGTTCTTGATAATAAAAATCATAAGTACTTAAGGCTTGCACATGTTCATATATAGACGAAGCTTCTTTTAATAATCCTAGGCTTTTATCAGGTTCTGAGTGCATTAATACATCACCCAAATCTGCATTAGATTTTGCCAATATGGGATCAAGCGAATCCAATGCATTTCTAAAAAAATTATTACTCATCTCTAAACACTCTATCCGCTCATTTCTACTCAACCAAATTTCGCTCGACATTTGGCTATAGATTTCGCCTAATTGTTGTTCGGGATCTTCTAACTCTTCGCAAAAATCAATTGCCATTCCGTAACAAACCTCACTCGTTTCTTTATACTCTTCACTCTCTTTATCTGATTCTACATAAAGACTAAATTCCCCCATAAAAGCTCCAACCTCAACCAAAGCATCTACCTCCTCTGGGCTATTAACTGTTCCGTTGCTTAATATGGTTACCACTTCAGTAATACAATCAAATGCCGAAGATTCTAAATCACAATATTTCATTAACACCTCACTAGAGTGG
This sequence comes from uncultured Crocinitomix sp., assembly GCA_937139035.1. Lineage (GTDB taxonomy): Bacteria > Bacteroidota > Bacteroidia > Flavobacteriales_D > Crocinitomicaceae > Crocinitomix. The sequence continues at coordinate 2,476 of CAKZPK010000513.1, forward strand.
CTATAAAGTGTTGCCAATTGAGTATCAGTATCACTTAACTCTTTTAAACCAAGATCTAGTGCTTTTTGCTGATATAGTATCAATTTATCAATCTTGATTTGTATTTCATCATAGTCATAATCTAAATCACGATCCAACATCTGATCCAATAATTGAAATTGTAATTGCGCAGAATAATCATATGTTAAGCTAATCCGTAGTGGATCAAACTCGTTTTGTTCCATGATGTATAAAATTGAATCATATGCTTCGATTGCTTTTTCATAATCAAAACGAAGTAAGAACATCTCAGCTCTCAGTTCATAATTTCGAATATTCTCTTCTAATTGCTGAATCGCTTTTCGTTTAATCTCCTCCCCTTGTTCTTTTAATTCATTGCCTTTGTTTAACTGTTCTTTGGCGTTTTGAGTAATTTCAGACAGGGTTTTATTATTTAACAACTGTATTACTTTTTCAATATCTCCCTCTAAAAAATATTCGTAGGCGGCTATATAAATATCAGAAGCATAGTCAAGATTTTGTTGCGCCAATTTTAAGGTAAACGCAGGCAATTGTTTTTCTAACTCATAGATTCTGCTATTCAGTAATTGTTCTGCTACCTCTCTATTTGTAATTTCTTGTTGAAATCGCTCCTCAAGGCTTTTAATCATTTTTTCACTCTCTATCTGATCAGATCTTAATACTTGAATGATTGAGTCTCTTCTTTGATAAAGTGCGGCTTTACTAATGTTTAAAAGTTCTAATTGCGCCGCAATTAATCCCCCCTTTTCTATTAAAAAAACATGAACTTGAGCCTTGCTTCCTAAAACCACATGCTCCAGCATTTTTGAGTTTACAATTTCATACCCTTGCTTTTCAACACTCAACTTTAAGTTTGTACCTGTTGGAATACCAACCACAGTTAGTTTAAAATGACCATGGGCATCAGAAACACCAGGTTTTGAAAACGGTGCAGATATGAGTACGTTTTCTAAAAATTGAACTTTATTAGTATGATAACCACTATTATGAATAGAAACGGTGCCATCTAGGTCAACTTGCTGGGCTGCAGAATGAAAAGAAAACAGAAAATAAATTAAAAGACCATAATACCTCAGCATTACATTACTTTTTTCTTCAATAGAATCGGTAATTCATTCTCTGTCTGCGTTGGAATATCTGTAAGTTCAACAGCATTATACCCTTTTTTCATGGCGCGAATTGTTTGAAATTGTTTCTGCAATTCCGTTGGAATGGTCAAAAAGTATTCTCCAAATTCATTAGAATATGTTTCTGCACCCAAAATGCTAACTCTTGCACTATCAATAAATTCACCCGTTTCAAAATCTTTTACAATTCCTTTAATCTCATGTAATCCGGCCAATCTAACTTCAAGCGGAATATATTGATGCGCAGTTAGATGATATACAGAATCAGGATATGCAACGCTGTAAGGTTCTCCTTCTGGATCAGAAAATAAAATTTCAACAGTTGCTTTCTCATCAAAGAATTCTGCTGGAAGTTGCTTAAAAGTAGCTTCTCCTTTATCGTTTATCTTCTCCAGTACTATTGCATCTCCATAAATTAATTTAACCTCTCCACGGTTTGGCAAAACAACATCATCTTTTCCATTTTCACCATGCACTAACACTGTTAATTGTCCGCGGCCATCTGATTCATTACTGAAATACAGATTAATTGAATAAACTGATAGTCCTGTGATTAATACCATAACCACTAGAAGGATAGTAAATGATTGCTGCTTAGATAATTTTGAAAATATTTTTTTCCTAATTACTTCTCTGAAAAGAAAAACAACAGCACCAAGTGCCAATCCAGCGAATCCGGCAATCATGCCCCATTCTTTTATAAATCCCATAATCTAAAAAATTAACGAACTTCTCTGTATTAACACGAATAAAAATACGTAGGAAAGTTTCAGGTTCAGAAACAAATTTAACTGGCAAAAAAACTTTAATTGGGTTTAATTTAGCAACAGTCTGATTCGATTTAGGAATAGACGAAATCGAATTCTGGAGAATGAGTATTCATTTATAATCAAAAAAAAAGCACCTCAAAAATGAGGTGCTTTTCAATTATATTTTGTGCTGTACTAAAATCCATTTACTCCGTTAACGGTAGTATATTTTAATACATTCTTTTTATCTGGGTGAATACGAGCAAATGCAGATTGAACTGCAATTGTTCCTTCATGGAATCCACATAAAATTAATTTTAGTTTTCCTTCATATTGATTCACATCACCAATAGCATAAATCCCTGGACGATTAGTTGAATAATCACGCGTATCAACTACAATCGCATTTTTTTCAATTTCTAATCCCCAATCTCCGATTGGTCCCAAGCTTGGTTTTAATCCAAACAAAGGCACAAAGTGATCCGCCTCTTTGGTTACCTCTCCTTGTGTTTTATGCTTAATTGTTACTGACTCAACATGACCTTCTCCTTGAATCCCTATAACTTCTGCTTCAGTAATTAAATTGATTTTACCCTCAGCAGCCAAGTCCATTACTTGCTGAACTGAATCTAAATGTCCGCGGAATGAATTTCTACGGTGCACTAATGACAATTCTGACGCAATATTATTCTTTACCAAATAAATTGACCAATCTAGAGCAGAATCACCACCACCAGCAACTACTACCTTTTTGTCTTGATAAAAGGCCGGATCTTTAATAATATACTCCACGCCATGATCTTCAAATTTCTCTAAATTATCAACTGGTGGTTTACGCGGTTCAAAAACACCTAATCCACCTGCAATCATAACAATTGGAGCTTTATGTTTTGTACCTCTATTCGTTGTTACAATAAATTGATCATCTTCTGTTTCATCAATTGTAACGGCAGATTCACCTAAAGTAAACTCAGGTTTAAACGGCTCTATTTGCGCCATTAAATTATCTATCAATTCACCAGCATCCACAGTTGGATAACCAGGGATATCATAAATTGGTTTTTTAGGATAAATTTCGGTCAATTGACCGCCAGGTTGAGGTAAAGAGTCAATTAAATGACATCTTAGCTTCAATAAACCTGCTTCGAAAACGGTGAATAATCCTACTGGACCAGCACCGATAATAATTATATCTGTTTCTATCATTTCAGCTTAAATATATCTACTGAGAATCTTTTGAAAGAGAGCTCGATTTGTTTTTTGGTTGCAAAAGTAACCAAATTATAACACTTGAAATCTGTAAATTGTTTTGAAATAGACTGAGATAAGTCAGTTAAACGGCCTCAACGTGCGCAATTTCAGGAATAACGTTTTTAATTGACTCTTCAATTCCTGCTTTAAGTGTCATAGCACTCATTGAGCAAGTTTCACATGCGCCAACCAAACGAACCCTTACTACCATATCATCTGTCATTTCAACAAACTCTACATCACCGCCATCCCTTTGTAAAAACGGACGAATAGACTGCAAGGCTATTTCTATCTTCTCTAAGTCCTCCATATTATTCTTTTTCAACGCTTTGCACAAATTTACGAACAAAATCATCAAAAATACGTGATGACACTGTATTATCTTGAAGAATTGCTGGACGACCAACATCTCCTGCTTCACGTACGCTTTGAATCAATGGAATTTGAGCCATTAACGGCACATCCATTTGTTCTGCCAAGTTCTTTGCTCCGTCCTGTCCAAAAATATAGTATTTATTATCTGGTAATTCCTCTGGAGTAAACCAAGCCATATTCTCTACAATACCCAAAACAGGAACTTTTAAAGAATCCATTCGGAACATATTAATTCCTTTACGAGCATCTGCCAAAGCCACTTCTTGCGGAGTACTTACAACAACCACTCCTGTTAATGGAACATTTTGAACCAATGTCAAATGCACATCACCTGTTCCAGGAGGTAAATCAACAATCATAAAATCTAAATCTCCCCAATCTGCATCTTTAAACATTTGGTTTAAAGCTTTGGTAGCCATTGGACCTCTCCAAACAACTGCTTGATCAGGATCTGAAAAGAATCCGATTGATAATAGTTTTACGCCGTATGACTCTAAGGGTTGAATAAGCGTTTTACCGTCTTTTTCAATTCCTTGTGGTCTTCCGCCAACAACATCAAACATTGTAGGCACAGATGGCCCGTAAATATCTGCATCAACCAAACCAACTTTATATCCTAGCTTAGCTAATCCTGCCGCCAAATTAGAAGTAATTGTAGATTTTCCTACACCACCTTTTCCACTGGCTACAGCAATAACATGTTTAACGTTAGAAAGAATAGCTCTAACTTCCGGTTCTTTTTCTTTTGGTAATGGAACCAATGAAATATTTGCATCTACATCTTTTCCAAAAGCTCGTTCCAATTGAAACTCTAAAGCCTCTGTCATTCGCTTTTTAGCGTGCATGGCCGGGTTAAAAACCTTTACTTCAAAACTAATCTGATTTCCTTCGACTTTAATGTCTGACACTAAATCGAGAGTGATAATATCTTTTTTAAGATCGGGCTCAATTACCTTTTTGAGCGCTTCTTTAATCTTGTCAACTGTAATATCCATTTCAAAATGTTTGTGCAAAGATACGGTATAATAACCATAAATTCACCTTGCAAAGTTACTTTACGTAAAAGGGTTTAGAAGTAAAGCGTGACTAAAAGCACCATCAAAATAGCGCCATTCGAAAAAACATAGAATCCCACCACTGCGCGATCCCATAGGTCTATCTCATTAAGCCCCTCTTCTTGTTCAGCAACGCCAGAATAATGTAATAAATCTTGCTGTGTTTCCTCTTTCAATTTTTTAAAGACAGAGGGCAAAGCCAATACTGTTAATGCGTGAACAACTAAAAACCACGGTAAATACATAAAAAACAGGCTTGGAAATTTTAGGTAAGTAATCCCACAGAATAGTGCACAACATGTTTCCATAATGATCACTGTTCGCATTAGAATCTGCGTGTTTAAACCTTCAAATATTCCTGTATCGTTGCTCACTGCGCTATGCTATTTCTTTTTAAAAGAATTAATGGCATTGATTGTAAAATCAGACAATACCAATTCACCACTCATTGCAGCACGAACTTTTAAAAGGTTATCCCAAGTTTCAGTTCCTTCCCAAAAAATTTGCTTCAACATGCGCATAGAATCTGGATTTGAATTCGCCAACTTATTGGCTAAAGCATCCACGGCTTCATCCATCTCTTCAACATCTGCATAAACATCTGCATACAGTCCTTTTTCGCGTGCCCAGTCAGCACTTTGCCATTCAGTTGCATTAATTGTTAACTGAGACATTGCAGACATACCTATTTTACGTTCCACTGCAGGACCAACTACAAAAGGGCCAATTCCTATCGCTAATTCTGACAACTTTACAGCAGCATGTTTTGTTGCCAAGCAATAATCAACTGCAGATGCAACTCCAACACCACCACCAACTGCTTTACCTTGTACTCGGCCAATGATTAGTTTTGGACATTTACGACATGCATTTATTACACTTGCAAAACCAGAGAAGAAAACCTTTCCAGTATCCAAATCTTTAATTGAAATCAGTTCATCAAAACTTGCACCAGCGCAAAAAGCCCTTTCTCCTGCTGATTTAAGGATGATAACTTTCACATCTTTTTGGGCGCCAACATCTGTAATTGTTTTTGCTAAAAGATTTAATATTTTACCTGGTAATGAATTACTTAATGGATGCCCAAATTCAATTGTTGCAATTCCATTTTCATTAACCTCTGATTTTACGTGTCCTTGATTTATTGCGCTCATTTTATTTTAGATTATAGATGTAAGATTAAAGATCGCTACGCTTAAAGCTTGCGTTTTGACCTATTGTCCCATCACCTTTGTTCTTTTGTCTTTTCTCTATTTACTTTTAACCTGATCTCGACTTAACCTTTCTTAGAGTGAGATCGTTA
>CAKZPK010000514.1 GCA_937139035.1 uncultured Crocinitomix sp.
ATCACAACATCACAACATCACAACATCACAACATCCAATGTCAAATATCAAAATAATCGATCTCAAATTCTACGACCAATCAGATGTTATAGCAGCATTTTTAGTAGAAACATCAGTAGGACCCGTTTTAGTAGAAACAGGACCATTTTCCACCTTTCAAAGCCTCAAATCTGGTATAGAAAAACCTGGCTATCACGCAGAGGATATTCGTCATGTATTTCTTACGCATATTCATTTGGATCATGCAGGAGCTGCATGGTGGTTTGCAGAGAGAGGAGCTAAAATTTATGTTCACCAAAAAGGCTACAAACATCTTCACGATCCTAGCAAACTCATGTCCTCTGCCAAACGAATCTATCAAGATATGATGGACACGCTTTGGGGAGAAATGAAAGCCATCTCAGCCGATGTGCTTGTTGCAGTAGAACACGAACAAACAATTACTATAGGTGATACTGATTTCAAATCATGGCATACGCCAGGTCATGCAGTTCATCATATTGCTTGGCAAGTAGAAAATAATATTTTTGCAGGAGATGTAGGTGCGTTTGATTGGGGAATGCCAGTTTATCATGGAGAAAAGAATAATATTACTTATTTAGCTAGTGGCATGGGAGGTGGTGTAGCGGACAATTATTTAATTGTTGATGTGCAAAATGATAAGTCTGTCAATTTTAGAATTGTCAGCTTAACGGGGAGTGATTTAGGGAACGTTGAGGATTATTGATCTAGGTATGTTGTCCATTATGGATAAGGAAAACTTAAAATGGATAGCGTAATTAGTCCTATTCCAATTAATGTGAAAAGCTCTGTTAGAAAAACATAGGTTGTTCTTTTCAAGAGGATGAAGTAGAGTAGGGCACTTATTAGCGCAGTGCCAAGTGTTACTGAGGCAATAATAATCGCTAAGAGTTCTCCCATTCCTGCTTTTGTTGGAATCAAAATTAACATCAAAAAATACAATGATCCTGAAAATAGGAGGAAGATAAATCGGTGCCTTTCTATTCTTGTCATGTCAAATTAGAATTCGATTGAATCGTCATTTTCTATTTTTAGAGGTTCGGTTTTTTGTGGGCTAATATGTTTTGCTGCTAAAACACAAAGTCCCAATTGAAATAGCGTAATTACAATAAAAAAGGCATTACTATGGTCTAGGTATTCTGCAATGCCTAATACTAGAATTAAGACTGAAAGAACGCAATGAAAAATAGCAGATAATAATGTGAGTATGCTAAAAATCGGGACAGCATACCGTTTCGATTTTTCATCCTTGAAGCTGACAAACATTATTGTTAAGATGTAAAGTGCGACCGTTCCATAATAATAGAAGAATAGCTCTTTGTCGGCAGATACAAAATCATCAACAATGATAAAAGGAAGTATAATGCTAATGCAAAGCGCAGCGATATAGGCGATAGTTTTATTTTTCATAAGTCTTTTCTTTTGTGAAAATGGAGTTGCATGCTTGCGTATGATTGACAGTGTTAGTAATAGTAGTTTATTCTTATTAATTCATCTATTCCTGCATAATTCGCAAGGAAATTGCAACAAAGAAATATGAGAATACAAACCCATCCAATTATCACGTTTAGTGGATGTTCAGAAATTTTTTTAAAATGACTGTTTGCCAAAAAGAAAAAGATAAGTGTGAATAAGAATCCTCCTATTGCAATTCCAAAGAATAGAGGACTGTACCAACCAAATAGTTGAAGTTTTATAAAGTAAAAGTTGAGTCCTGATAGCGCAATGAATGTAGCAAAGAATATGATAATTCCGGCGATTTGAGTTTTATTTGAAGACATAGTTTTAGGTTGAATTTGACATGTTTTATTCTAAGCAGGGAGTCTTTTTTATTGACTCCCCGCTCAATTAGTTTTGGGCTGTTAATTGATTTAATTAAGTGTTATTCTACCTTGCCGTCTACAATAATGGCTTTTAATTTTTGGTATAAGAATGAAATGACCAATAGCAATACACCTAGTGAAATAAAGGCAACTATTTTACCTGCTTCAGATATGTTTTGAATATCAAAGATGAATAATTTCAATAGTGTTACGCTAAACATTACAAGTGCTAAGATTCGCATAATACGGTTTTTCTTTTGCATTCCTCGAATCATCAAAACAAATGAATAAAGCCCCCATAGAATTGTATATCCTTCTGTTCTACTATGGCGTAAAACCGTTTCAAAGCTATGAGCTGGAGTAAATAAATAACCTAAGATTTGTTCTAATTCGCAGGTTGCAATAACTAATCCAACAACACTTAGGGCGGCTAAAAACCAATCTCTATTTACTTGCGTTTCAAATATTCTGTTCACCCCTTTTCGTAAGATTAATAATAGTCCAATGATTCCTACAGTTAAACCAAAGTGGGCAAAATAATAAGTTGCTTTTGCAGGTACGTTAACGGTGTCTTTTAAAATCTCGAAGTTGTTTTGTTGTGCAACAATTAAGTAAAAGAATGTTCCAACTGCTCCAACAAAGAAAAATATTTGTGCCATTAAGTCTGACTTTCTTGTACGTGCAATTAAGTTTCCGATTACAACTAGGATTAAGTGGAAAATCCATAAGAATAGTATAGCACCCTCTCTATAGTTTAATGCTCTTAATTGGTGAGTCAATTCAAATAGAATTCCGAAATAACTAATGGCAAATATTAATGCTCCAATTGCAAAATGATATTGTGATTTGCCAATAATAAAGGCGCTACTATCTTCTTCATCCTCTCTTTTTAACAATAGGAAAGTTGTGAAAAGCGTTGCGATATAAAATAAGCTGGTTAAAAATGTACCATTAAATATTGGAGTTATAGCCGTTGGGTTTTCTGAATAAGTCAAGAACCAATCTCGACTTAAACCAAATGCTGCAATGATTGTAAGTATGGCTGAAGCATTCTTTAAAATGTTCATATTAGCACGTTGTCCAAGTGCAAGAATTACCACAGCTTCAACAGCCCAGAAAAGTGTCATATAGTTTCCGTCAAATAACAATCCTCCGGTTAAAGTTACAAACGCAATGGCTTTTCCAATTAATAGGTAAACCAAAGCCTTGTCTGCTCCTTTTCGCAAGTGTACAAATAAGGCCAATCCAATATAGAATGCACTCATGATTAATGTAAATTCACCCATTCCAACGGTGTAATTGTTGGCTTGAATTATATACATCACGGCACCATAAAATAATGTTGTAATACTTGTTAGTTGAATAAACTCCCAGGCGGTGAATTTTACTTTACGAACGAGGTTGTAAATTAAACTCATGCCTAAAAACTGTACATAGAAAATGCTAGCAAATATTAATGCCCATTTAGCCGGAACAAGTTCATACATGCTCGTTGTAAACATCCAAGCCCCAAAAAATAATACCGTAAATCCTAACGCTAATTTAGAGAGGATGTCCCATTTCTTAAAGTAACTCAAAATCAACATGCCTGAATTAATAATTGCGATATAAGTAAAGAATACCTTGTAGTTTCCTGCGCCATTTTGAACCATAAACGGGGATGTGAACCCTCCAATTAAGGCAATTATGGCTAATTCTTTACGGTCATAAATTACAGAGATGAATGTTGAGAATAATGTGATTGCTACCATTATTCCAAATGCAGTTTTTTGATCAAAAATTTGATAGTCGTGATAAGCAATTGAAATAGTGTAATAAAGAACACTGATTCCACCACCAATTAATACTGAACTGAATGCGTGATATTTTTTTCTTAAAAAATGAGCGATTCCAATTAGTAAGCCACCAAGACCTACACCAATTGCAACACGTCCAATTTCGCCAATCCAGTTTTTGTCAATTGCATATTTCACGAAAAATCCAATACCAATAACTAAAATGGCTATACCAATTTTATTCAACCAGTTTTCACCAATTACCTTTTCTAAATCTCGTTTAGGTTTAGGCTGCGGTGTTGGTTTGTGTCTAGGGTTAACTGTTTTTTTAGCCGGAGCTGTAAAAGCAGCTTGTGCAGCAGGTTTTTCAATTGCTGGTTTTTCTTCTTTCGCAACAGGTTTTTCTGTTTCCGTAGGTTTAGCTTCTTCAGTTGGTTTAGTGCTTTCAGTTGGCTTTTGAATTGCAACAGGTTTTTTCTCTGCAGCAACTTTCGGTTGCTCCACTTTCGGTTCTTCCGTTGGTTTTTCGGTTTCCTCTTTTTCATCAGTTGTTCTTGCAACCAGTCGTTGACCAGAAACCTCAAGCGGTTTGAGCTTTGGTTTTGCTGGTTTTTCTTTTGGCTTTTCTTCTGGTTCGGCAGGTTGAAGTTTCTGCCCAGCTTTAAGTGCGTCAAGCTCTTTTCGAACGTTAATAACATTTTTATTAACGATACGCATGTTCTTTTTAACTTCTTGTCGAAAGTTTGTCATTAAAATGACAATTATTGCGCCGACAATTATTACAATTAAAATTTCCATAGCAATAGGTTTGTGAGTCTAGTGGCGAACCACCATTAACTCGGTTTGTTCAGGTCAAACTTAATGGGTTTGAATAGGTTGAACTAGGTAAAACAGTTTTAAAACGTATTTTATTTTATGTCTAATTATTTATTAATGATTTACTTATTAGTTTGTTATGTGTTTTAAAACGTATTTTAAATGTTTAGCTCTAGACGTTTTCGTATGGTGTATAAGTTCTTAATTTCTTGAGGTAAATGTCGTAATTTTCCCTTACTCGCCTCATCATGGATCCACTTTACTGGAATTTGGCTAATATCAATGTTGTTTTTACGCGCTAAACCAAGAACCTCTAAATCAAATGACCACTGGTTTACAGTGCATTGTGAAAATATTAATTTGGCCGTTTTACCTTCAAAAGCTTTAAAACCGCAATTAGGGTCTACAATTCCAGGTAAGAGTAAACGTTGTACAAATCGATTGGCGATTCTGCTCCCTGCACGGCGATAAAAAGGTTGCGATTTTGCAATTTCAGACTCTTCTAAATAGCGTGATCCAATTGCTATTTTAGTCTCGTTATTTTCAATTGGTGCGAGAATTTTCGGTAGCTCCTCAATCGGTGTGGCTCCGTCTGCATCTGAAAAAAGCCGTATTTTTCCCTCGGCGGCTAACATTCCTATTCTAACTGCTTGTCCTTTTCCTTTATTCGTTTCGCACTGTACAAGTTGCAATGACGGAATTTCTAATTCTAGTTTTTTTATCAGGTCTACGGTATGGTCTGTAGAGCCATCATCTGCAACTATAATTTCATAGTTGTAAGCTGTTTTAGCTAAGTAATTGTCGAATTTTCGAAGGGTAGGTTCAATTCTCTTAGCTTCGTTATATGCTGGAATTATTATACTTAAATCTTTCATGATATTAATTTTTAAAGTTTTATGCGCTTTTTTGTGATCTTAATGTGTCCAATCTGCTACCAATATGTGCATATGCGTGCGGGCACCTTTTTGAACATGTTTTTTCTTGATTAAAATGATGCTTTATATCTGCAGTGGTATAGTCAACTAGTCTTTTTCCTGGGGTTCCTGTTCGCGGTTGACACAGGTGTACAATACCTTCCGTATCAATGTGAAAATAACGTGCCCCTGATCGGCACTTCCATTTTACTTCTTCGCCTCTAATTAGCGGTAGTTGAAATTTGTCGTGGAGTAGAGCGGGTAATCGTCCACGCATGGAACGAATAGTTAAATATGCTTCTTGCATTGCTTTGTTTAATGGCAAGGCGCTACCATTTTCATCTCTAACTAATGAGCATTGAAAGTCAAAATTCAAATCCAAAACAACCTTTGCTACTGCAATAACCTCTTCTGGTGGGGTCGATCCTAATACTCCATTAATTCTTACTTTAAAATTGGCGTGTTCTTGCAGTAATAGTAATTTCGGTTGCAATCGTTTCATACTTTTTCTGGTGTTTGTATTGTCAACCATGCTGTCGCAACTAATTTGCATACCATAGAGTCCGGCATCATTAAGCTCGTGAATAATTTTAGGTGTTAAAAGCCAGCCGTTTGAATTAATCATTGGAATCATACCTAAAGTTGAGATGTATTGAACTAGTTCTGCAATTTGTGGATGCAACAGTGGTTCTCCACCATTTAGGGTAACAAAAACAGTACGTAATCTTTTTAATTCATCCATTCTAGATTTCAAAATTTCTAACGGAACAGGCTTGGATACTTTGTCATATTCGAAGCAATAACTACAAGACAAATTGCAGCGTTTTGTAATCACAATTTGAGCTAGTAATGGCCTTGTAGTGTCCGCGGCTGCCTGCACAATTTTTGCGTATATTTTTCTTGTCTTTATTTTGTTGTTTTTATGGATTGTCATGACTGTTAGTTTTGATTTGTTGTATGACACAAACTTAGGTTAGTCTTGAGCTAGATGAAAAGTCGTATTTTAATATTCCGTATTTTAAATAAATATATTTTTCTGTTTTATTTCAATAAATACGGTATTTTAGTGAAAATAAACGTACTTTAATTATGGATGATTTGCAGCAGATAATTCACTCGTTTTCGGAAAATAAACAGAAAGAGTTTAGGCAATTTATCCAACGAAACAGGTTCAAAACTTCACGAATTGATTTGGATTTATTTAACCTTTTTGCCAAAGATAAAGAGTATGCAAAGGGAGAGGTTTTGGTGGCTTTATATGGAGCAGATAAGCAAGATCGAAATGCATATCATAGCGTAAGAAAAAGGTTGGTAAAGCATTTAAATGATTTCATTTATTTATTGCAAATTGACAATGATGAAAGCCTTGCATCTGAAATTAGCAAGAACCTAATTCTTGTTCGGCACCTTTTCAATAATAACCTCAATAAATTGGCTTGGAAACAGCTCAATAAAAGTGAAAATTTAGCTGATCGAGCAGAATTAAATCAACAATTACAATCCATTTACGAACTTCAAATTGAACATTATGATAATAATTTTGTTGAGGGTAGTTTAAAAGAATTAGTGCGAAAACGGAAGCTCACGGCCGAGTTAGCACAAGAGGATCAGAATTTAAAAATTATAGGAAGTTTTGTTAAACAAGAGCTAGAAAAAGTTAAGATTGAAGCACAGGATCTAGATTTAGAGCGCATATTGGATTTGCTTTTGAACACTTTCGACATGAAAGATTCACTTTTTAGAAGACCTAAACTACGTTATAATTTTGTGCTTATTGCTCGTGGAATTATTTTGGCTAATAAGGAGTTTTACTCTTTTGAAGAATATGTTATTCGCAATTATAATAAGATTGCAGACTCTGGTTATTTTGATACGCGCCCATCTAATCGACTCAATATCTTGTATATCGTAAGCCATACTTTATATCGAAATAAAAAGTTTGATGAAGCCATATTGTACTTGGAGAAAATGCAAGAATATTTGAGTCAGGTCGGGAAAGGAATTTTTAATCGATTCAATGTAAAGTGTAGAATGCTTTTGGCGGCTTGCGAAAACCTTCGCGGAAATGTCCACAAGTCGATAGAGATTTTGGAAGTAATGAATCCAGCCAAATTTTTATTAAAAGAGCATGAGTTCAATGCGCAGCTCAATTTATCTATTTACTATTTTCAAATAGAAGAATATAAAAAAGCGAACCAACAGTTAATAAAAATGGGCCGAACAGATAATTGGTTTGAAAAAAATATGGGGGTAGAGTGGCGCATCAAAAAAAACATGATTGATGTAATTTATCAATACGAGTTGGGTAGAACTGAGATTGCGTTAGATCGTATAGTATCGATTGAGCGAATACATAAGGATTTATTACAAACCGATAAGTACAAACGAATCTCGGTTTTTTTGGGGCTAGTTAAACGTGTCATTAAAAACCCATTAATTGTTGATACAGAAGAATTTCTCAATCGAGTAGAAGCGTCCTTTGATTGGGTGGAAATTGAACAAGAGGATTTGCAAGCGGTGAGTTATTATGCTTGGTTGAAATCTAAGATGACGAAAGATTCTTTTTATATGACACTTCTTGAATTAATGCAGGCTAATTAAAAAATTAAAGCCCAGACACGATATGTCTGGGCTTTTGGGTTGGATGAAAACCATTGGTTTTCATTGTTTAACTCAACAGTTGTTAACCAATTAAATCTAACTTTTTAAAAACGTTTTGTTGATGAAGACGCTACTACTCGTCTTCATACGGACGACGTATGATCCTTTTTCAAGGTGTTCGATTGCGATTGTTGAGTTAAAGCTGTTAGAGTAAAAAACTGTTTTACCCGTAATGTCTATAATTGAATAAGAAGTGATAATTATATCTTCTGGCATAATTATGTTTATTTCATTCGCTGCAGGGTTTGGAAATAACGCTATATGAATTTGATCATTTAATTCTGTTATTTTTGTATATCCAGAGCAGTCAAATTCTGAATTAATGATAGGGGCATTACCATTTGTATTCATAGTAATAGCATTCCACATGGCGTCATTTTCTCCTCCTAGTCGCCAAATACCTATACCTCCAATAGAATCGCGTAGATCATACTCGTCCAGTGCGGTTAATTTGTAGTTTAATGATGCGCCATCTTGGAAATAGCAAATCCATTCAACACCATCAATAGTTACATTGAAGAATGGTTCATTACCGTTGTCTTCTCTGTTAATCATATCAGGGTTAATATCGTAATGATTAATTAAGGCTTGAGCATCCTTATAGGTTAATCCAATTGCAGGATCTTCCAATGTATGCTCTTCGAATAAATATTTCCAACGATAACCATAAAAAGGAATTCCAAGTTGAATTTTTGAAGGGTCTTCAATTTCTGATATTGCAAAACAGGCTACATCATTCATCCAATCAGGAGTGGCTTGACAACCAGCTGTTGGTGGTGGATCAGTGAAGGTTGGAGAGGTAGCCCAGTGTAAATCGTACGTCATAAATAAAATTTCATCTACGGCATTTCCAATTCTTTCATAATCTTGAGCTTGTGGGCCATACCAAGTCCCTGGTCCAACTTTAGTATGTACTGCAGTAGTAATGATTTTCCCTGTTTCATGAACTGCACCTGCTAGGTCTTCCATAAATAATGCGTAATTATTCTTGTCTGAAGCCATTAAGCTTTCGTAATCAACATCTATTCCGGCAAATGCACTTTTTTCTTCTAAAACGGATATAATGTCGGTAATATGGTTTGACTTTAGTGTGGGGTCCATCATCATAGCGTGAACAGCCATTTGATCAAAATCTCCTATTTCAGGATTGTAGTTGAAAATGACTGGAATGAGTTCAATGTCATGTGTTAAACAGTAGTCCACTACGCCCATCTCTGCTATAAAGTCATACCAATAAT
>CAKZPK010000515.1 GCA_937139035.1 uncultured Crocinitomix sp.
CTCAGCAAGTGAGCCGTTTGAAAAAGACTTATCTCAATAGAGTTGGAGATCAGATTTACTCGCTTTGGGAACAGCCTAGTTTACTGGAAGTTCCTAGCGGCACAAGTTTGATCATTCGCTTGACCCTAAACCGCAGTGGCAAGGTGATTGGCTATAAACTCATCCCCCAAGGTAAAAATTCCTTGAAACTGAAAAGCTCAGCCCTTCAGTTACTTCAAGATCTCACAGAATTGGAAGCCTTCCCAAAGCATCTTCAAAGCAGTCGAATCACTCAGGATTTTGCCCTGACAGTTGAAGAATAGTGGAAGAGGAAGAAGCGATTGCTAAAGCATCTGAAAAAGCAGGTAAAACTTTAACTGCTGAAGATTTAAAACAAGATGAAGATGTTTTAGACACATGGTTTTCATCATGGTTATGGCCTATTTCTGTTTTTGACGGATTAACGGATAAAGGAAACGAAGAAATCAAGTATTACTATCCTACAAATGATCTGGTAACAGCTCCTGAAATTATGTTTTTCTGGGTTGCACGTATGATTATTGCGGGTATTGAATACATGGATGAGATTCCTTTTAAGAATGTTTATTACACAGGTATTGTTAGAGATAAATTAGGCAGAAAAATGTCTAAATCTCTAGGTAATTCACCTGATCCTATTGAATTAATAAATGAATATGGAGCGGATGGAATTCGAGTAGGAATTTTAATCTCTTCACCTGCAGGAAATGACTTGCCATTTGACAGCTCGCAATGTGAGCAAGGAAAAGGTTTCATAAATAAAATATGGAACGCATTCCGTTTGGTGGACATGTGGGAAGTAAGAGATATTCCTCAACCTGAATCTAGCAAAATTGCCATTAACTGGTTTGAATCTAAACTTAACGTAGCTCTAAAATCAATCAACGACAACTTTGATAAGTTCCGTTTGTCTGATTCATTGATGACCACTTATAAATTGGTTTATGATGATTTTTGTGGATGGTTCCTAGAGATGATCAAACCAGGCTATCAACAACCAATTGACTCAGACACATTAGAATCAGCTAAAGATTTTTTCGAACGCATATTGAAAATCATGCACCCATTTACGCCATTTGTTACAGAAGAAATTTGGCATTGGTTACGCGAAAGAAAAGAAGGAGAAGATATTATTGTTAGTCAATGGCCTACGCCAGGAGAATCAGATGCAAGCTTATTAAGTAAAGTTGACGATACATTTGAAGTAATATCTAATATTCGTAAAATCAGAAAAGAAAATAACATTGCTAATAGAATTCAATTAGAATTATTCGTAAAAGTTAATGCTGAATCTAATCCAGAATTTGATGCTGTTATTCAAAAGATGGGAACACTTTCTAAACTTGAGTATTGCGAAGAGAAAGTTAGCAATGCCTTTTCATTTATTGTAAAAAATAACGAGTACTATATTCCATTTGGCGAATCAGTAGATGTTGAAGAGGAGATAAAGAAGATTAAAGCCGAGTTAGAATACGCGGAAGGATCATTGAATATCGTACGAAAAAAATTAACTAATGAACGCTTTGTAAATAATGCTCCAGAGCAAGTTGTTGCAAGCGAACGGAAAAAAGAGGCTGACGCCTTAAATAAAATTCAAATATTAACTGAAAAATTAGCTGACTTGGCTTAGCCACAGCTTAACAAAACAAAATAGAACTATTATGAAGTATGATGTTGTTGTTATAGGTTCAGGACCTGGGGGATACGTTGGAGCAATTAGATGCGCACAATTAGGATTGAAAACTGCAATCGTAGAAAAGTACAATACATTAGGAGGAACTTGTTTGAATGTTGGATGTATTCCTTCAAAAGCATTGCTTGATTCATCTGAGCACTTTCATAATGCAGCGCATAATTTTGCTAAACATGGTATTGAGATTGATTCTCCAAAAGTAAATATGGAGCAAATGATTGCTCGTAAAAATGCTGTGGTTAAACAAACTTGTGACGGTGTTCAATACTTAATGGACAAGAACAAAATTGACGTTCATACAGGGTTAGGTTCTTTTGTTGACAAGAATACTATTAAAGTTGTAGACAGTGAAGGAAAAGAAACTTTGCTAGAAACTAAAAATACAATTATTGCTACGGGATCTAAACCAAACTATTTTCCTGGAATGGAACCTGACAAAGACCGTATTGTTACATCAACAGAAATGTTAAACCTTGAAAAGGTTGCCGAAAACCTAATTGTAATTGGTGGTGGTGTTATTGGATTAGAGTTAGGAAGCGTGCATGCACGTTTAGGAGCTAAAGTAAATGTTCTTGAATTTGCTGATTCGATTTTACCTACAATGGATAAAGCCGTTTCTAAAGAATTAACAAAGGTTCTTAAAAAAGAAGGTTTTAAATTCAACATGAATCACAAGGTTCAAAATGTTGAAAATACTGGAACTGGTGTAAAAGTAACTGCACTTAACAAAAAGGACGAAGAAGTTGTTTTTGAAGGAGACTATTGTTTAGTTGCTGTAGGAAGAAAACCATTTACTGAAGGACTTGCTTTAGAAAATGCCGGAGTACAC
>CAKZPK010000516.1 GCA_937139035.1 uncultured Crocinitomix sp.
ATTAGATGCAATCCATCTTGGCGTAAATGAAGCTTCGTTATAGTAAGGCAAAGCCTCTACTCTACTTGATAACTTACTCTTTTTCTGATTTTTACAACTAAAAATTAAAAGCGCTGTAAAAAATAAAGTACTATATGTTTTTACGTTCCTCACTTTTTTCATTTTTAAGTTGATAGCACAAATTGGCTCTTTGCATCCCGAAAATTCGCCCTTTTTTCGCTTCATAATTCACATAAATAGTTCCATTGTATTTTGATGGACTTAAATCACACACGGTTACTGGTAAACCATTGCATCTATATAACCCAGGAATGTCAATTACCCATCCGTTCGGTTGTGCTGCCAAATAGGTTTCTTGCTTTAGCCAAGTTTTTCCATCATCCATTGATCGGTTAAACCAAAGAGAATCATTACGTGACCAAGCCACATAAATTTCTCCGTTTGGACCAACTGCGGGAACAGCTCCCTCGGCGGTTAAATCGTCATCTTTACAATCTCCAGGAATGGTTGATATCTGCACTGGATTACTCCAAGTTAATCCCCCATCTTCTGTTTTTGAAAAAAGAATGTGACTATAATCCTCTGGGTTATCAGAATCATATCCATCAAACTGGGTCCATGTCATGTAAATATGATTAGTACGAGGATCTAACGCCACCCACTGTTTATCATGAAATTTACCATTGTTAATTGTATGTCCTTCTTTTCGAAACTTCCCTTTTAATTTTTTTGAACGTTGACAAACCATTCCTCCTATTAAAGGTTGGTCATTGATATTGGAAAGGTGGAAATAATAATAGCGTTCTAATGTATCTATCAACATACAAGGATCACCATTCACTCCCCATTTTGATTTTATTGATTTGGATTTCCAAGAGACACCACCATCCTTTGAATAATAATAATCATTCATGACAGAACCAGCAATTACCTCATTTGTGTTTTTAGGATTAATATAAATGGATGGTTCAACTTGCGAATAGGGATAAGTTGCTTTTTTAGGAATTGGCAATTGCACGTTTTCAAACTGCCCAAATGAATAGAATGTGGTAGCAAAAAAAAGTAGCAATAATTGTATTTTTAATTTCATTTTGTTACGGCTATTTCCAGCACTTATCGCAAGTTTATAACTAAATTTAATTTATAACGGTTAGAACGGATATCCAATTCCAAAGTTAAAGTTTAATCTATGAGGAGGTAAATAATTCACCAATTTGCCTGCAGCATCTGTTTTAAAATAGGTTTGATAATTATCCTTACTGGACAACCACCATCTTTCACCCTCAGGTAAATGTGGATTATGCAATGCAAAAGAAGCATCTAAACGAACAATTAAGAAATCAAAATCTGCTCGAATTCCATACCCCACACCTACTGCAATTTCTTTATAAGAAGTTGATTTTAAAACAGAAGGATGATCAGTTGGATAGACCTCACTACTCAAGTTCCATATATTACCCGCATCTACAAATAGTGCTCCTTCCAACAACGAAGTCATTTCAAAACGCCATTCTACATTCCCTTCAAATCTTGTGTCACCAATTTGAGTAACAGTAGCATTTGGATCTGCATAAACCTTAACAGAACCTGGTGCCATTTCTTGAGAATTAAACGCCCGAATATCATTGGACCCTCCAGCAAAAAATGCTTGCTCGTAAGGTAATGATGGAGAGTTACCACTTGCAATTCCCATTCCTGCCATAGTTCTAAATACAACCTTGTGTTTTCTATTGATATACCAACTGGCTACGTACTGAATATCGAACTTTATAAACTCTGTATATGGGATGCCAAAAATATTCTTAAGCCCTTCTGTATCCAAGGTGGCTTTATTAAAACCTACAGCAACTAGTCCATTATATATAAGTGGAGTTAGCATTTTTCCAGAAATATCTAAACTGGCAATAATATTGTGCAAATTATTGTTTTTTCTTCTGTTAGATCGAGTATTGTTATAGGTATAAACAGGACTAAAAATCGTGGTTAAGTGATCCGCATATGAATTCGTTCTAGCAGGGTTATTTTGATCTATTAAACTCTGTATGAAATAGTCTTTTTTAGCTAGGTTTACATAACTGATTTTAAAGAGGCCTACATCCCATTTTTGCACCTTATCTTGCTGGAAACTCCACGTATAACCTAACTCTGTTAAGGTACGCTTAAACTCTTGACGACTTTGATAATTAACAATAAGCTCAATTGTTGTTTTAGGGTAAGACCGTTTAGAGAAATCAGCTGTAAATTTCTTTGGAAAAGGAACCAATTTAGGGAATGACAATGCCACTTTGGGTCCCCACTCTATGGTGTTGAAAGGTGAATTACTAGAAGAATCTGCTACATCAACAATAGATGGTCTTGCTTCAAAACCACCAACAAAGCTTACCTCCAATTTTTGTGCTCCGCCAAATAAGTTCTTATTACTATAACTAACCCCTGTTAAAACTCCCAAATTACCATTTGTATTTGCTACCCTTGGCTCAAATACGAATGACTGTTTTTTAACTGGCATCAAATCATAATCTACCACCACCCAATTGCTAAGCGGTGCATCAGGGTCAACTACTACTTTTGGGGTAATATTAGCAAACACACCTAGGTTAGACATAGTTCGGTAACTACGTTCTACATAATACTCTTTGTAGTATTTTTTTT
>CAKZPK010000517.1 GCA_937139035.1 uncultured Crocinitomix sp.
AAATAGCGTTAATTATATCTTGGGACGTGTTGTAAATTTGGTAGGCGCGTATGCACCAACGTGGAAAATACAACATAATGTATTACATCATACTTATACAAATATTCAAGATTTTGACGAAGATGTATCTCCCGCAGTTAGTTTACTGAGGTTTACTCCAAATGACACATATAGACGTATACATAGGTTTCAATTTATTTATGCTTGGTTTTTTTATAGTTTAATGACAGTTATGTGGATTACAACTAAAGATGTATCACAAATATTTCGATATAAAAAAATGGGTTTGACAAAAGGTCAGAATTTTAACCATTTATTAATAGAACTTGTAATTTCGAAATTAGTCTATTATACTTATATGATAATCTTACCTATTCTGCTGCTTGATATTCCATGGTGGTCGGTTTTTTTACTTCTTATTCTAAAGCATTTGATAGCAGGTTTTACGCTTGCCGTTATTTTTATTTTAGCTCATGTAGTTCCTGACACCGACTTTCCTGAACCAACAGCAGATCTAAAGGTGGAAAATAATTGGGCGATACATCAATTGGAAACCACTTCAAATTTTGCACCAAAAAGTCGGCTTTTCAGTTGGTTCATTGGAGGGCTTAACCATCAAATAGAGCATCATCTATTTCCGAATATTTGTCATGTTCATTATAAGGGTTTGTCAAAAATCGTAAAGAAAACTGCGAGAGAATTTGACCTTCCTTACTACTGCGAAAAAACTTTCTTTAGTGCTATTCGAAGTCATAAAAGAATGCTTCAAAAATTAGGAAAGCCTACAACTGAAAATTTAGCTATGGCATCCAAATAAGGATAAGATTTTCGTCTCGGGGAAAAACGTTTGCTAACAACAAATAAAAACCATGGCTATCGAAGTTCGCCATAAATGGCTACATTTATTCAACCGTTAGTAGCAATTGAAAAAATGAAACATTTAATAAGCTTATTAATCATATTCAGTTTAACGGCCTGCAATCAAGATGACTCATTTACACAAGTTGATAACGATAGTTTATTGAAAACAGACCAAACGAAAGGATCTTGGAAAGAATTAAGTTCTGGACTTTATATTAATTCAAACGGGGATCTTGGTTTCCCGACAGAGTCAGATTTAGTTTTTATCCCGTCTTCGCAGATTGATGATGAAAGAGTCATGTGTCCTAATAATTTTCTAACGACTTTTGGATATGAAGATAGTTTACGTCTGAGGGATGTAATTGATACCAACACCTTCCAACCTTTGGGAGCCAGTTTTTATAAAGACAAGAACAATATCTATTCACACTACGCAGTTTGTGATGCAGGAGTTTTTAGTATATTCGCTAGCGACACTTCAACATTTAGAGTTGTTGGAACCTACGCAATTTACAAATCAAAGGTATTTCATTTCAGAAACGGTCAGATAGATGCAGATGCTGAAACATTTCAATCATTTACTGATTTTAGTAATATAGCAAAAGATAAAAATGGCTATTTCTCCTTTGGTGAGAGAATTAGCCTGGAAGACTTGAAAAAGGAAATGGGAGAAGAACTTTTCGAGAAATTAATAGAATAAAAAAGCTACTAACAACAGCTCAAATGCATCCCCAACCAACCTAACCGTTGCACAACATTTTAGCCAAGCGTTGTCCGTCATTAAAAAGAGAACCCGAATTGAATGAAATAATAGATAAAATAGCACTTAATTATTCTAATCTTGAGAAAGAAACAATTTCAGATTGGGAAATGAACAGTAAAATAATTGAGTATAAAAAAGGCGAACGGATTATAACTGAAGGACAACAAAGACATAAATTATTTTACATAATAAAAGGCTCTTTAAAGGCATACTACATTAATAATGATAAGAAAATAGTAGATTGGTTTGCTTTCAAAAATGAGTTTATCACTTCAAGTACTAGTTTTCTGACTGACGAGCCAAGCCTTCATTATATTGAAACAATGGAAGATTGCGTAATTCTTGAAACTGATAAGAGTAAAGTTGAGCTTCTTTGCAAAAGAAATCACGATTATGAACACTTATTCCGCATTATTCTATCCAAAGTAATCGTTCAATTTAGACACCGAATTTTCTCACTTCAGTTTAAAACAGTTAAACAACGTTATGAAAGTTTAATTACACAATACCCAAAAATTGAATCAATTGTGCCACTAGGTGATATTGCGACATTTTTAGGAATCACTCAAGAAACACTTAGCAGAATAAGAGCCAATAAAGAATAATTTGATTTAGGTCAAAAATAGTTTATTTGAAAACATATAATTTTGTGTTCAAATAAAAAAAAGATGAAATTAACGAACGGAAAAATATTGCTATACACAGGAATTGCCCACTTTTTATTAGGCATTTCTCCTTTTGCATTTGGCAAACAGTTCTTAGAATTTGCCAACAAACTGTTTTTCAAAATTAGCGAAGGACTTTTTGAATTTCCTTTACTAAATGGGCAAATGAATTACGAAAATTTTGCTGCATTTTGGTTTGTCTATTTTGGGCTATTATTAATACCAATTGGATTTTTAGTTCACCATATTGAAAAAACAACCGGAAATATACCAAGTAAATTTATTTGGTCATATTTAATCATAGTCATAATTGGAGTATATATGATACCATTTTCAGGAATGACCTTTCTTATGTTACCTCACGCAATTTATATGACAATTCAAAAACACAAACAAAGAAAAAATACGAACGCACAACAATCTATAAAAAACATGGCTAGTTCGTTCTAAACTGAAAGTTCGTCTACGATTTGGCATTAATTAAAACAATTTAAATTATTATGAGTTCATTTTTAGCTTTTCTAGGATTCGAAAAAGACTTTGAAGATAATTTGAGCAGCGATATTGGTTCTTCAATAAAATTAATTTCAGTAAAAAAAGGAGAAGTACTGCAAAAAAATGGAGATCTAAAAGCAAAAGGATTTTTTGTAAAAAGTGGTCTTCTTAGAAGTTATACGATTGACAATAAAGGAAAAGAACATATATTCATGTTCGGGCCTGAAGGTTGGATTGTTGGCGATATGGAATTCCATGCTGGTGCACCAGCCGCTTTGTACATTGATGCCCTAGAAGATTCTGAAATTGAGGTAATAGAACCGTCTGTTGTAGAAGAATTTTTTGAAAAAATACCGCTTGAACAATTGCCAACCGAAATTAAGAGAATGAGTAATAGATTATTAGTATTACAAAAACGCATCATTATGCTCATGAGCGCTTCTGTTCTAGAACGTTATGACGATTTTGTACAAACATATCCTCATATCGTTCAAAGAGTTCCGCAAAGAATGGTTGCCTCATATCTTGGAGTAACTCCTGAAGCATTAAGTAAGGTTAAAAGTGAACATTTGAAAGGCTAATAGCATTTCTTAATCTATATTAATGTTTTTCATCACCGCACATTAGATTTTTGTTCAAAAAAAAATTGAATGAATATTACTTTATGGATTGTGCAAGGAATTTTGGCATTTGTATTCCTTATGGCAGGTTTGATAAAACTGAGCCAGCCTAAACATGTCTTACGAAAAAAAATAGGGTATTGGGTTGATAGTTATACGGGTGGAGCTATTAAAACAATTGGACTAACTGAGGTACTTGGAGCCATTGGGCTTGTTCTCCCCATGGCTTTAAACATTATTCCTAGTCTCACAATTGTTGCTGCGGCAGGGCTTTCGATTACAATGATTGGTGCAATTGCCGTCCATCTCAAAAGAAAAGAAAGAAAGGAGGTAACAATTAACCTTGCGCTATTATTGTTGACAGTTTTTGTCTTAGTAGGAAGGCTTTATATTTCACCCATTTTTTAACCAATAAGACAGATATTAAAGGAGAACAGTATATGTACAATAAATTAAAAAATAAAATTGAAGAGGACGTACAACGAATTGACAACGAGTTGTGGCAAGAAATAAAATTGAAATCTCAATTAGTAAACATAAAAAAAAATGAGGTATTAGTAAATTTCGGTACCAGAAATAAAAATGTCTACTTCATAGCATCTGGCAGTTTTGTTACTTCAATTATTTCGATAGATGGGGATAAAAAAGGAGTTTGGTTTCATCTTGATGAACTATTTAATGTCGCCACTTGTGTTGATAGTTATTTCTCTGAAAAAACAACAAAATATGAAATAAAGGCACTTGAGGATTCAGTGGTAATTGTATTTAACAAGCAAACCATTGATGACTGGGCTTCAAATCATCAATTGTTCAGCTTTTTGTATCATAAAAACCTTTCGAATGATTTTACCATTGTCAATGAAATAAGAGCATTTAAACTATCTCATACCGCCGAACAATTTTTAGTTTATTTAAATGAAAATTATCCCTCTCTTTCAAACAGAATCTCCTCAAAAAACATGGCTCACTTTCTAGGAGTTAGTCCAGAGTGGTATAGTAAATTGAAAAAAAAGATTTAGTCTTGAATTAGTTCAAGACTTTTGTGAAACGCAAGGGCTAGATTTGTGTTTCACAATTTTCAATAAAAATTAAATCTATTATGTCCAACAAGTTAAGTGAGTTAAAAGAAAAATTTCAGGCAAAGCTTGAAGATGCCAAAGTAAAAGTTGAAGAAACTAAAGAAAGTGCTAAAACTTCGGTAGAAGAGGCAAAAGAAAAAGTAAATAGCCAAGTAGCTCAAGCAAAGGCTTCTGTTTCTGAATTACAAGCAAAAGCTGTAGAAAAAAGAGAAGAAGTAAAGTCAAGCATTGAAGAATTTAAAACTGACCGTAATGCTGCTAAAGCAAAAAGAAGAGCTGAACGCACAGAAGAATATGCTATTGCTTGCATTGCACTAGTTGAGGCAGCTGTTATTGAAGCTGATTATGCTATTGCTGAAGCTATTATTGCCGCTTCAGAGGCTGAAGAATTAAACTAAATAAGTTTTCTTTTTAAAAAAGAAAAATAGGGTGTGAACAATACGATTCACACCCTTTTTTTTGGACTGAATCAAAGACAGATTACAAATATTTTATAAGAACTAGCTATTACCGCTTTACAAATTGGCTTAAAGTAGGGATTGCTCCCAACAGCTATTTTTACGAACTTCATCTAGGAAAAAAAATTGACCAAAAAATTGAAAATGGATTTAGGTTTTACACTTCCTACCACATTGGTTATCATATTCCGCTATTTAAAAACCGAATGTTTATTGCTCCTCAAATTCATTGCAATTATTGGCCTATTAATTCAAAAGGACCTGCAGGCTTCCGAGAAAAGGCAGAAAAACATAACAATTATTTTCTATTTGAACCCAATCTATATATTGGTATAAACTTTAATTAATCCAATTATTAAAAATTACTGAAAGAGGATATGCACCAGATTCTGTAACAAAAGCACTTAATTTAAACGCTGATATTTATTTTTTGTAAAATTTACGCTTGGAGAGGTCTTTTTTATGGAATTTCTCAACCATTTGAATCTATAAAACAAACTTTTCAAGTTATTATCTTATTAATAACTTCAAGTTTTCATACATTCAAATTATGAAGGGTATAATTCTTGTCTTTTTACTAATCATAAGT
The DNA here is from genome assembly GCA_937139035.1 of uncultured Crocinitomix sp. Classification (GTDB taxonomy): domain Bacteria; phylum Bacteroidota; class Bacteroidia; order Flavobacteriales_D; family Crocinitomicaceae; genus Crocinitomix. Next base: position 5,531 of record CAKZPK010000517.1, read on the forward strand.
TCACTCGTTTTAGGTAAAGACATTCTAACTAAAACAAATCCTCGCACTTATCAAATTAATGTTCAAACAATTGCAGCACATAATGGAATAGGCACTTCTAAAACAGATTTATTTTTAGCCCATTTAGGCTCAAACCAATATCAAAAATGTAATCAAAACAAAACTGATAGTCTGGCTAAAATCATTCATTTAGGTAGTGCAGGTGATTCTTGCATTTATTATAACCTGGCTCTGGGTAAAAAACTTGAATTAGGAAAAAAAGTTATTCTTCAAAATGAGTTTTTCATTGAAGTTGCAGACGTTTCTATAGATTTTGACGCTATTGATACAATTTACCCTTACGACTATTGCAACCCAAACTATGAAAAATATATGGGTTCAAACCATCCTTTTATTAATGTTGAACAAAAACAACTTTTTAATATTTCAGAATTAATATGGGCTAATAGCTCAAGCATACTTGATTATGCCGAAAATTGCTACTTATATGTGGCCAAAACTTTTAAATACGGGCTACCACTATCTGGGTTTAAAAATTTAGAGTTTACACTTAAAAACAGGATGGGAGATTGTGGTAATTTGAGTAGTGTATTTATAACATTACTGAGAATGAAAGACATACCTGCGCGCCATCTAATGGGGTTTAGACCAGATGGAACTTTACATGTTTGGGCGGATTTTTACATGGCTAATTATGGGTGGATTCCAGTTGATATAACTTACAAACAGAATTATCCGAATGGTAATTATTTCGGAAATATTGAATTTGAAAATAATGGTTTTATTGTACAGCGAGGAATTGGGCATGAAGTTTCAGTTCTTGAAACTCCAATGAGAATTACAGGTTTGCAAACCTACACCTACCAAGTAACCTACACAAAAGAGCATAAAGCCAGTATAAATATTGACCGCAAAGTAACTTGCCAAATCAAGAACATTGGCATAAAGTAAATATCATTGATTCATAAGAACACCGTAAATGGCTACATTTACTCAACTGTTATCTACAATATAAATAACAATGAAAAATATTCTCATTTATTTTATTTTGCTCTCTACTTCGCTTCATGCGCAAGTTGATACTAACCTTGTAGAAATAATAAATTATTCGATTGATTCAAAAATACTTGAAACAGATAGAAATTACTGGGTTAGTCTGCCTTCAACTTACAACTCTGCTTATACATACCCGGTAATGTATGTCTTAGATGCCGAATGGAAGTTTAGTATTGCTAATGCATTAGAAAAAGACCTATCCGACAACGGTAAAATTCCGCAGCATATTGTTGTTGGCATAACCCACCCAAACAGAAGATTTGATATGTCTTTCAGTACATCTAAAGTGAAGCACACTGGTGAGGCAGATACGACTTCTTTTAATTCCCAAAACTCAGGGAATGGTCTTAAGTTTTTGAATTTTATTGAAAAGGAGCTGATGGAAGAAATTAATGAGAAATATTCAACAAGCGGATTTAATATTTTAGTTGGTCATTCTTTAGGTGGATATTTCTGTTCTTACATATTACCTATCCAAAAATCATTTCAATCATTACAAATCTATGATCCTAGCATTTGGTATAGTAAAGGTGAAGCCATAACGCAAATTGAAAGTAATCTATCGCAAAATGCGCACTGCACTATTTTCATTTCATCTAGCGGTAACTTTGAAAACCAATTTGCCTATCACCACAAAAAAATTGAAGAATTAAACCAATCTTTAAATCGCTTTCCAAATATTCAAAACAAATACAAAACCTATGAAAACGAACATCATAACTCTATGTACTTACACAGTTTTTTAGATGGCATGTCAATGCTTTATAAAGGTTACGAATTGAAAAAAGGAGGATGGAAGACAAATATAGACTTATCAATTATTGAGGAGCATTATAAGCAATTTTCAAAAACAATTCAATTTGAATTTTCACCACCCGTTAATTTATATCTCGAAGTTGGTGAAACAAACTTTCATCAAAAAAAATATCAGAATTGCATTGAAGCTTTAGAAGCTTACCTTGATCTGAACTCAACAAATCCTTATGCATTTGAATTAATAGGTGATGCTTATTCAATAATTGGCAAAAAAAAACAAAGTCTCAAATCTTATACAACGGCTTACGAACTCTCCCCAGAAAATATTCGTTTAAAAGGAAAAGTTGAAAGTATAAAATAGATCCTAATTTTGATTAAAATGCAGTAGCCGACAAGCATGAATATCAATGCTTCAAACTCATAGCATAATTGCTTATATTTACTCAAACATAATGCTTTATAACCCCCATGGCCAATTGCCCTAATTGTAACACAGAAAACAATCGATTCCACTACCTTCTAACAAAAGTAATTGGTAAGGAATTCTTGTGTAAAAGCTGCCAAAAACCGTTATATCTTAACCGCCTAAAAAACTCTTTTTTAATGGCAATAGGTGGCGGAATTATCTCGACTTTAATTTTAAATCAGTTTTATTATAACGAAAATAATTCCTCAACTTTCTCAATCATCTTGTCTGCCCTTGGATCGTTTTTTATCATCTTTATTCTTGATTTTTTCAAATTGACATTTTCTTTAACTAAAAGAGTAAAGCCTCAGTCACTTCCTGAAGCATCAAAAGAAGATCATCTCAAGGAAATATATTTAAAGAGGAGCAATGAAGAACTACAAAACATGGTTGAGGATGAAAACGTTGCAACTGAAGCCAAAGTTATTGCTCAACAAATAATTGAAGAACGCGAAGCAGAAAACGAAAGTAGAAGCATTGAATTGTGAAAAATGAAATATTAAAATACCTTTCAAAATATACTGTAATTACAGATGAAATAGAGAATGCTATTTCTGAAAGTATGTTTATCAAAACCTTTAAAAAAGGACAGGTTCTACTGAAGGAGGGAGGGATTTCAAATGAATGCTATTTCATTTTAAAAGGATGTATTCGAAGTTACTTTTTAAAAGATGGAGATGAAAAAACAATTGAGTTTTATACCGCCGAGCAAGCAGTTACACCTTCAAGTTATGGAACGTCAATTCCGTCAGATTACTATTTAGAATGTTTAGAAGACACCATTGTAAGTGTTGGTAACCCTGAATTGGAAAAAGAAACCTTTCGAAAATACCCTCAATTGGAATCCTTGTCCAGAGTCATTGCTGAAACAGTAATAGCTAAACAACAACAATCATTTACAGAATTTAAGACCTCAACCCCAGAAGAACGTTATTTAAAATTGCTAAATACAAGACCAGACTTGATTCAAATAGCACCTTTAAATCAAATTGCGAGTTATTTGGGTATTAAACCAGAATCATTAAGCCGAATAAGAAAAAGAATAATTGACAAAAAAATTATTACCTAACCAAAGTCAATTGATTTGATTGTAGCGTGTCCTACTTTTGGGCACATGAAATATACGAACAAACAAATTTCAAGAGCAGCAGGTGTATTAATCCTTCTAGGAATTATTACGGGCATATTAAGTGTAGTTCCAGCCGTTGAAAGTGACCAATTTCTAGAAGATGTTTCCTTGAATAAAAACCAGGTTTTAACAGGTGGAATATTTCAGTTCTTTTTAGTCCCTATTTATGTTGGCTTCTCTCTTCTACTCTATCCAATATTAAGGCAGCATAGCAAAACCCTTTCCCTTGGTTTTGTAGGGTTTCGATTTGTGGCCGCTGCCTTTCAATTAATTGGGATTATACTACTTCCTATTTTTATTCTCCTAAGCCAAGAGTATTCAATAGCCAATTCTTCAGATATAAGCATTTATGAATCTGCAGGAGACGGATTGCAATTATTTCGAGACTTGACAAATCACCTAGGTGTAATCTTAGCAACAGGGCTAGGAAACTTGCTATTTTACCTCATTCTTTACAGAGAAAAACTGGTTCCAAAGCGGCTCTCAATATGGGGAGTTTTAGGAAACATTATCATTATGGTAGCCAGTTTCCTAATCATATTTCAATTAATTGAAGTAATTTCACCTGAGTATGGATTCATGTCAATTCCGCTTGTATTACAAGAAGTTGTATTAGCAATTTGGCTATTGACTAAAGGACTAAGTGTTAAACCAAACATGCAGCCTGCCTGAACCATTTACTAATGAATTTTTGAGAGAAAACGTACTGATTTGCAACAAATGAATAAACTTACCGATTTACCAAATATTGGAAAAACTCTTGCTAACAAATTAGAAATAGCAGGAATACAAAACGAACAAGAATTAAAAGAAGTTGGCAGCGAAAATGCAATAATTAAGATTGCAACCATTGAAAATAGTGGTGCTTGTATCAATATGCTTTATGCAATTGAAGGAGCAATACAAGGAATTAGATGGCACGATCTTGACAAAGAAAGAAAACAGGAATTAAAAGAATTTTATAGATTACTCCCCTAGCAGGTCTCCCAAGCCTGTCCTTCTATATTAAAAACCTTTTTTCGGTGTTCCACTCCCCAACGGTAAAGTTCGCTCATCACAGATTTACATGTTTTTCCATAATCCGTTATACTGTATGTAATAGTTACCGGGCGCGTATCTTCAACCTTTCTGGTAATCAACAAATTCTCTTCCAAAAACTTTAATTCTTTCGACAACATTTTTGGTGTAATCCCTTCTACAATCCTCTCTAATTCTTTAAAACCACAGGTTTCATAAAAATTAAGTGCTGTAATAATGGGAATTTTCCACTTACCACTAAAAATCTCGAGTGCGTCACGAACAGGTACCATATAATTACCAAAATGTTCTTTTAGCGGGGCTTTAATTTCTGTACTTTCCTTTGTTTCCATAGTGCTATACTTTAGTATACCGATATATTTTATATAGTTACTCTCTAAAGTAAACCATTCAACCTAAATTTGCCAAATAAATTGTAAAAAAAATTGAAAATGAAAAAAAGAGATTTAATAATCTACAGAATAGTAACTGCCATATTTAGTTTAATGCTTCTTGCAGGAGCAGTTACATATTTCGTTAAATATGAAATGGTTGCAGAAATGTTTACTAGTTTGGGAGTTCCTACAGAAATAATCTATCCATTAGCAATTGTAAAAATATTGGGCATAATGGCTATTTGGATTATTAAGAATCCTCTCATCAAAAACTTGGCCTACTTAGGATTTGGATTGGATTTGAGCATGGCAATTATTGCACACCTCAACGCTGGTGATGGCGGCTTTTTCGGACCTA
>CAKZPK010000518.1 GCA_937139035.1 uncultured Crocinitomix sp.
CTCTTGTCCTAATAGCATTGATACAACTGAGAAAAATTCTTTTTGATGAAAGAAATCCCAAGTTTCAACATCCTCAAATGCAGACAAAACTCTGCGGTCTCCAAATCGCCATTCTCCATTATTGGAATTCCATAAGCTTTCTGTTTTATATTCCATTAGATTGATTTCATCTGTAGAGAAGAAGTTTTTCAAATGCACATAACCTTGTTCTTTCCATTTTTTTAACTCTTCTTGATGCTCGATTGATAGATTTAAAAAGACAGGATTATTTAATAGTTTCTGCTCTAAATTTTCTTCCTCAATATTAGAAACTGCTAATTGGATGTGTTTAAGGTCTTCATATTGCAATGTCGATAAATGACTGCGTTTTAAGCCTAGTTTTTGATACAATTCAGGTAAATGTGAGAGATTTTTGCGGTTAAGAAGATTATAGGTCCATTGCACCATTCTGAAATGGCGTAATGACTTCAATTTGTTTCTGTAGATAATGTTTTTGAGTGTTCCCATTAATTTTCATAACGGAGATTTGAAACAAACGGTTTGGTGTTGGTTGGAAGATTGGTTTAATTAAATTGGGCTTTGAATATGGCCAAATAGTGACTGGTAGAGGGCTTAACTAAGAATTGTCATGATTTAATTCTAGTATTGATTTTGTAATGGATTTCCGTTTATCATCCCTAATTCGGGCTTTGTTAAAATCAACAATAATTAGTTCGGTTAGGCTGTTAGTAATGAGAATGATTTTCCCATCCTTTTTTTGTAAATTTTTGATGTTTGAAAAGGAAATGTTTTCCACAGATTTTGAACGTTCTGTTCTGTAAGTTAATTGACTTTCAGATATCTCAACAAACAAGTCTCTAGAACCAACAATAAATTTTCTTGACCGAATAATTAAAAAAATACCTACTGCAATTCCTATAACATAATCCCAATCTCCTGGAAACTGATATTGAAATTCATTGGTTTGGAGAAAGTTGTATAACTGATAGCCAAACAGAGCAACTAGAAAAAATCCTGTACCAAGAAAGATAAATTTTGACCTTTTATAATGTCCTTCTTCTATTATGTGTTTCATTGGGTTTAAAATTGTATTCGATAAAAAAACTTTTTTTAGTGGTAGAGAATCAAACATTATTTTTGCGTGAAATCAATCCCAAAAGTTACTAATTCTAAAATAATTAAAGCCAAAATCCAATCATTTTCATTTGTTGTAGTGCCTCGTAAAAGTTTCACCATGGAGTTATTAAATTCAGGGTCTTTATCCCAAAGTAACGCTTTTTCTGAGCCGCTAATACTATGCGCTTTATGAAATTGATTTTTAACAAGATTTCTTCTATCAGAATTTTTTGCAATCAACGCGACCTTTGTTCCGTTCATAATTAGACTGTACGCAGAAGAAGGTGTTTGATCGCGGTTTATCTGACCTAATTTGGTGCCATTTTTATCAAGCAAAATTCCGTTATTTTTTAAGTACCCTTGTAGCTTTTCATTGATGTATAAAATTGTTTCGGTAGGATTTGCTTCAAAATAGAATATTTGTGCACTTGTAGCAGCCATTATTTTAGAGTCGATTGACAATCCGTGATCAATGCGTCTAAATGCAATCAGGCGTTCATTATTACTACTAAAAATGTAGCCATTAAATTTTTGGTAAACACCAGTTGAATAATTGTAATCTGTATTATTTGAAATTTCAACAAGTTGACCAGAAGACCATGTAGTTAGGTTTGATTGTTTTTGCTTTAATTTAGTAAGCATGCTACTTTGTTGATTTTTTACCGTTTTCTCGTCAGGCTTTACAACCGATTTTTTGATAGTTCTTATTATAAAGAAAACAATTAATCCGATTGGAATACCAATAACTATAAAACCGATTAGCTTGAACCAAAACGAGATAGAATCCATGAGAGATATAATTTTTGGGATATAAAAAAAGCCCAGACTTTAGAAGTCTAGGCTTTTTACTTAATTCAAAGTGTTTTATGCTTATAGCTCCTCGAAAGAAACTTCTTCTTTATTTTCTTCATACTCAGGACGTTCTTCTGGCATTTTGTATTCACCAGTTTCCCAAAGGCTTTTAATCTTGTCTAAAGCTTCGCCCATTCCGTCTGAGAATTTTTCGAAATCTTCTTTGTACAAGAAAATTTTGTGCTTTTCATATTCAGGCTGCCCGTCATAGTCTCCCGTTCTCTTACTTTCCGTAATTGTCAAGTATAAATCTTTCCCTCTAGTCGTTTTTACATCAAAAAAGTAAGTTCTTTTACCTGCTTTAACTCTTTTCGAGAAAACTTCATCATTTCTATCATTCATCTTTACCTGTATTTAAATAGTTATTGCTCTACAAAATTAAAATTTAAAAGCAGAAAGCGAAATTTATTTATCGATTTCTTCAATTATTTTCTGCGCTTCATTGGGTAAAAACCAATTCACTAATTCATTCTTTTTAAACCATGTGATCTGACGCTTAGCATAGTATCGTGTATTTCGTTTAATTAATTCAATCGCTTTTTCTCGCGTATATTCGCCGTCCATTGCACTAAACAATTCTCGATAACCAACTGTGTGTAATGCTTTCACTTCTTTTTGATCGTAAAGACCTTTCACTTCTTCTTCTAACCCCATGTCTAACATAATGTCAACACGTCTGTTTATGCGATCAAATAAAACCTCACGCTCTAGGTTTAAACCTATCCAAAACATTTCAAAAGGTCGTTGTTTAGGTTGTTTTTTACGCAATAGGGTGTAAGGTTTTCCTGTAATTTCGAATACTTCTAACGCGCGAATCACTCGGCGTGAATTTTGCATGTCAGAAGCATGATAGAATTCTGGATCAACGGCTAATACTTCTTTTTGCAGCACTTCAAGTCCTTCTGTTTTCCAACGTTCAATTAGTTTTTCACGCACTGTAGGATCTGCTGGAATATCATCAATACCAAAAGCCAAGGCATCTATATAAAGACCACTGCCGCCAACTGCAATGCAATAATCATGTGATTTAAAAATGGTTTGCAGTTTTTCTAAGGCTTCGCGCTCGTAAATTCCAGCCGTATAATGGTCATGAATAGAAAGATTGCCGATAAAGTGATGCTCGGCTTGAGAAAGTTCTTCTGGCGTAGGTTTAGCAGTTCCAATGCTCATTTCGCGATAAAACTGACGCGAATCAAAAGAAATAATAGGACAATTATAGTGCTGTGCCAATTCAATACTCAATGCTGTTTTTCCAACTGCAGTTGGTCCAGCAACAATGATTAGTTTTTTAGCTGCCATGCTTTAGTTCAACCAATCATCTAAAAACTCACGAACGCAACCTGCTCCGCCATTCTTAGATAGTACAATGTCTGCAATTGATTTTACAGCAGTAACTGCATCTGCCGGACAAGCAGATAATCCAACGGTCTTCATGATTTCAATATCATTAATGTCGTCTCCGACAAAGGCTACCTCCTCTGGTTTTAGGTTTAGGTCAACACACCAACGGGCTAAAACTTCGGTTTTGCTCTCTTGTCCTACATAAACATGTTTAATGTCTAAAAGTTGTGCGCGGTCTTCAACCATTTTAAGTTTATGACCATGAGAAATAATACCAAATTGTATTCCGTCTCTTACTTCACGCTTAATGGCCATGCCATCTTTGGTGTTGTATTTTTTTATTTGATCTCCGTTTTCAGTAAAATACATGCCACCATCTGTCATGGTGCCATCTACATCTAAAATGACCAATTTTACTTTATGTAATTGAGATTTGTCTAATGTCTTTAAGTCTTTGCGCAATAAAACATCAATAGGGAGTTGGAAATAATCTGCTATTCGAATTAATTCGTCTGGTGTGGGTTCCATTATTCGCACTTTTGGAATGTAAATAATGCGTTCAAATTCCGTAATCGAAATTTTTCTTTTCTCACACAAATAGTCTAAATTTTGATTGTATAGATTCATCTCCTACTGTTTTAAGTGTTTAACTTCTTCGCTCTCTTATATGATTTTATGATTAACCGCCGCCGCAACTGGATTTAACGTTGCAACTAAGTCTTTAAATTCTTGGTGATTCAATTGCTGTGAAGCATCAGATTTTGCAACCTTAGGGTTGGGGTGAACTTCGATTAAAAGTCCGTCAATTCCCATTGCAACGCAAGCTCTTGTTAAATCAGGTACACCATAAGCATGCCCCATTGCATGACTTGGATCTAAGACGATAGGACAGTTAGTGTATTCTTTTAAATAGGCAACCCCACAAAGGTCTAATGTAAATCTAGTTTTAGTTTCAAAGGTTCTTAAACCTCTTTCGCAAAGAATCACATTTGGATTTCCTCCAGATAGAACAAATTCGGCACATTGCACAAACTCTTGAAGAGTTGTACCAAAACCTCGTTTTATTAAAACTGGTTTTTGCGTTTTTGCACAGGCTCTCAAAATACCTTGATCGTACATGGCTTTCGCACCAATCTGAATAACGTCAGAATATTCAATAACTTCATGTACATGAGTGGCATCTCTTACCTCTGTAATAACGTTTAAGCCATGCTCATTTTTCATTTGCTTTAGCAACTTTAAACCTTCTAAACCTAATCCTTGAAAACTATAAGGTGAAGTTCTTGGTTTATAGCAACCACCGCGTAAAGTCGTTAAGTTCATCTCCTTTAACAAAGCAGATGATTCTTGAATTTGCTCTTCTGATTCAACAGAGCAAGGCCCCGCAATTAATAGTGTATTTCCTGTGTCACCACCAATTGTAACATTTCCAATAGTTACCTCTCTTGTTGCTGAACGATAATTACGTGAAGCTAACTGCATGTCATTGTCAAAAACAAATGTTTCTGTCACAGCATCTGCAAATTGAGGGTCAACTTCTTTTTGTCCAGATGAACTAATCAAAACATATTGATTGTCTTCTTCAATTAAAAATGCATTATTTGCTTTTGCAATTGCCTCTGCCTTTGCATTACCAATCTCTTTTTTGAGGTGGATGATCATAGTTCTCCTTTTATTAAATTCATGAAATTAACGGTTCCCACCGCTTTGTTATTCTTGTCTACCACGGGTAAATACAATACCGGGCGTGTTTCTTTTTTTATAAATCGCAACATTTGATACACTGAGTAATGATCCGAAACCACCAATGGGGTTTTGTTAATCATATCACGTACGTTTAATTCTGACGGATCATCTAAGTTTTCTAATAAACCTCTTCTTAGGTCTGCATTACCAATAATACCTAACATTGTATCATCAGCCGCTAAAACCATTGTAAAACCAAGCTTACCATTCCCAATTGCAGTTAAAACTTCTTTTAAGCCAAGGTCCGCTTCATAAATCACAGGTGACTCATTTAAATCGCGCATAAAATCCTGCACTAAAAAGCCAGAATCTATTTCGTTTAATTTAAGATTAAGTAATGCCGTATTAATATTCGCAGAGTTGAACAAGTAAGATCCTGAAACAGAAGCGTAAACTCCCATGTTGCGTAAAATAAATGAAACCTCTGCATTAACACCTCCGTCAACGTGTACCTTTTTTGTTGGGTACTTTTGCTGAAATTCATGGATGCGTCTGAAAGGAGATTTGTCAAATGTTCCACCACTTTGCCCTGGCACTGTTGCCATAAACAAAATA
>CAKZPK010000519.1 GCA_937139035.1 uncultured Crocinitomix sp.
TTCTACACCTATTGGCAGCTCTCTAAACAGTCCTCTAGGCACAATAGCACGTTCTAATGGCCCCATTGTAATGGGTTCTGAAATATTTGCTCGTAAATCCATTCCCGCACTAGCGATTGTCTCATAATGAGGCAACGCGTGGCTTGATTTGTTTATGATTTTAATTTTCATTTTTTAGGAATCAAACTTTGTATTAATCTTTTTTCTTTATATCCTATAATCCCTATTAATATAAGGGTCATTGCTATGCCTGCAAGATAAAGTTGTAGACTTCCTATTCCAAAATAATCTCTCAAAATATAAAAGAAAATACAAGAAAAACTTATAGAAAGTACGATGTATAATAGAATATTCTTAAGGTCATAAGGAATAGGATACTGTTTTCTTCCCATAAGATAGGAAATAATCATCATTAGACCATATGCACCACAAGTAGCATACGCACTTGCCATATACCCTATTATAGGAATCCAGATAACATTTACGACTATTGTTAATATGGCTCCTATCACAGAGATATATGCTCCATACTTTGTCTTGTCTGTCACCTTATACCAAACAGACAATGTTTGATATATTCCAAAAAAGAAAAAGGCAAAAATCACCAATGGAGTAATATCCATCGCAACCCAATAACTTGGTTTAGAAACTAGTAATGGTTTAATTAAATCGAGTAATACTATGTACACAAACATAGCTATGGCTCCTAATACCACATAGACTTTGGTAATAATCCCATATTGTTCCATTGCGTTCTTTTCTTTAGATTGACTAAAGAAAAATGGCTCTACACCTAATCTAAAGGCCGTAGCGTATAAAGTCATTCCTATGGCCAATCTATAACAAGCCGTATAAATCCCTACTTGTTCTATTGCCGCTTCTTCGCTAAGATTCAATAACCATTGTAGAAGAACTTTATCAAAAGCTTCATTAATAGCAAAAGCAAATCCTGCTACAAGAATAGGCCAGCTAAAGCGAAGCATTTTTTTAAGCAAAAACGTGTCAATGAAAAATTTTGAGAAATATGGCTTTATAACGATAAAAAGTGTGAGTAAACTAGCAAATGCAAATGCAATGAAATACAATTCCTTTTTATCTGTAGGAAGCCAAGCAAAGCTGGTTGTCATTTTTTGAGTAGCTATCAAAAATAAAGCTGATACACTCACAGAAATAATAACATTTACTAATTTAATAATTGCATATTTCATCGCTTTTCCTTGGGCCCTCATATAGGCAAAAGGAATCACCATAAGTGTGTCAAAAGCAACGATAGCTATAACCCAACGCCAGTATTTACTATCCATAGCTGTTATAGAAGCTATCTGATTTAGAAATAAGAAAGAAAGTATTACAAAAATAATTGTGGTAATTGACACTGTCCACAATGATGTACTTAATGTATTTTTTGATTCATTCTTGTCCGAATAGAATCGGAAAAATGCAGTCTCCATACCATATGTTAAAAGCACATTAAGCAGTAACATATAACTAAAAAGAATAGACACCTCTCCAAAATCCTTCTCTGTATCCAAATAGGTTGTCAATAACCAAGTAAGAAAAACAGTAAGAACTCTAGGCAGTACTGTTGCAAGACCATAAATGAAGGTCTGTTTAAAAAGGTTTTTAAGTGTACTCAAAAAAGGAAGTCTTATCTCAGGTTAAAAGTAACAAATTTATAATAGACCATCAGGACAATACATAGCGATGTTTCTTCGGTTTTTATAAAATCAAAAAAGTTATTTAATACAATGCTTCTGAAACAATAATCATATAGTTTTTAGCTATGTAAAAAAAACCAATTACATCATAATTAAGATTTCTATCTATGCAATTAAAGTTCTAAGTATGCGATTCTCGCCTATGTGGTAAAAAATTATAGATACAGTATGATGAGATTCTTACTGGAATTTATCCTGAGCATAGCCAAAGCAAGGGAAAAAAGATACCCCCCGAGGAATTGTACATCTCGAGGGGTATAACTCAAACCAAAATATTTGTGAAGAAAGTTCTGTAAATATAAACGCAACCTTCACAAATCCAGTGAGTCCCGATCATCGTTTCCTATAAATTAAAGTATAATTAGATAAATATGTAGACCATAATACATGTTTACAAACGCTTTCAGTAACGCTAAAGCCTACACAGAACCTAGTTGAAGGGAGAAAGCAAAAAAAATGATATAATAAACAGCATTTTTTTGCTTGTCTGAATTTTAATTATAAAATAGCACTCAGGTTATAGCTTATTTATTCAAATCAAATGCTTAAATATAACGGAGGTTAAGATATACGTTCATTCTAAAGAAGGCATAAACAATCAGAATAGGTGATAGGTGATGCTTATGAAAGGAGAATAAAAAGAATACCCCTCGAGAAATTGTATATCTCGAGGGGTATAACTCAAACCAAAATATTTGTGAAGAAAGTTCTGTAAATATAAAAGCAACGCTCATTAAATCGGTGAAACCCGATCATCGTTTCCTATAAATTAAAATATAACTACATATATCTGTAGACCATACTGCTAGTTTATAAACGCTTTCAGCGGCACTGAGTCTAATCGGAGTACAGAAACAAAAAATAAGTTCTTTTTAACTTAGAAACACTATAAATGCATTTTAAAGGAGGCTACTATAACTAAGAGCATTTTATATGCCTTTAGCATAAATCATAAGATACACGTCCCTATATCATGGTAGAAGCCTACTAACTACAAGAACTTATCCTGAGACTCTCATATTTGCAGCAAAAAAGATACCCCCCGAGGAATTGTACATCTCGAGGGGTATAACTCAAACCAAAATATTTGTGAAGAAAGTTCTGTAAATATAAACGCAACCTTCACAAATCCAGTGAGTCCCGATCATCGTTTCCAAAACGAAAACAGAGGATAATAGGGTAAAAATCATGTAAAGCCTTTAAATATGGGCTAAAACAAAAAAAATCTCAATCTAAAAAAGATTGAGATTTTTGTATTGAGATACCCGCCTACACGGGCATTAATTAATTGTTTAGTGCTTCTGCTCCACCTACGATCTCTAAGATCTCATTGGTAATAGCAGCCTGACGTGCTTTGTTGTATTGTAATTTAAGCGCATCTCTAAGCTCTGTAGCATTGTCGGTTGCTTTATGCATTGCTGTCATACGTGCTCCATGTTCACTTGCAACAGAATCGCGTATCCCTTTAAACAATTGTGTTTTTAGGGCTTTAGGAATTAATCCTTCTACGATTTCTCCTTTTGATGGTTCAAAAATATAATCTACGTTAGACGCATTTGCTGTTTCTACAGGTAGAATAGGCAAGAATTGCTCTGTGGTGATGACTTGCGTTGCCGCATTTTTGAATTTGTTATAGATGACTTCGATTTTATCAAACTCACCTGTAACAAAACGTTCCATTAAGTCTTCTGCAATAACAGCTACATTATCAAAAGTAAGTTCGTCAAAAATCTGATTATTATTTGTAATCACTGTGTGTGATTTTCCAATAATATCATTTGCCTTTTTACCTATAGTCACAAAACTAATTTCTTGATTAGCATATTTGTCTTCTGCTAATCGCTTTGCTTCTTTGACAATGTTTGAGTTAAAAGCTCCTGCAAGACCACGATTTGATGAAATAGCTACAATAAGTACCTTATTCACTTCACGGTTGTCTGCATAATTACTTCCAGAATCACTATCTAGTCCTGAGCTCAAGTTTTGCAAAAGCTCTGTAAGCTTATCTGCATAAGGTCGCATCGCTGTAATAGCATCTTGTGCTTTCTTCAATTTTGCAGCAGATACCATTTTCATGGCACTGGTAATCTGCATCGTAGAAGATACTGAACCGATTCTATTTCTAATTTCCTTAAGATTTGCCATTGGCGCTCTTGTTAAGGGTTATTGTTAATTATATTTTCGCTACTTCTACTGTCACTGAGACAGCTTTCGCGAAAGCGTACTCTTAGTTATACTTAGCCGAAAGATCTTTAGCAACTGCTGCTAATGTATCTGTTACTTCGTCTGTAAGTTTTCCTGATTTTAATGTATCAAGAATACCTCTATGCTTTGCATTTAAAAATTCTAAGTACTCTCCTTCAAATTCTTTTATCTTGTTTACAGGTACACTACTTAATAAGTTTTTAGAACCTGCATAGATAATTGCAATTTGATCTTCTACCGTAAACGGAGTGTTTTCGGCTTGCTTAAGAATTTCAACGTTACGCTTTCCTTTTTCAATTACATTTAATGTCGCTGCATCAAGGTCAGATCCAAACTTAGCAAATGCTTCTAGTTCACGGAAAGCTGCTTGATCCAATTTTAAGGTACCAGATACTTTTTTCATTGATTTAATCTGAGCATTACCTCCTACACGTGATACCGAAATACCTACGTTAATTGCTGGACGAACACCTGCGTTAAACAAGTTAGACTCTAAGAAAATCTGACCATCTGTAATTGAAATTACGTTAGTCGGAATATATGCAGATACATCTCCTGCTTGTGTTTCAATGATTGGAAGTGCAGTTAAAGAACCTCCACCTTTGATTTTTCCTTTTAATGAAGCAGGAACATCATTCATATCAGCTGCAATCTTATCATCATTGATCACTTTTGCAGCTCTCTCTAATAATCTTGAATGCAAATAGAATACATCTCCAGGATATGCCTCACGTCCCGGTGGTCTTCTTAATAATAAAGAAATCTCACGGTAAGCAACAGCTTGTTTAGATAAATCATCAAATACAATTAATGCTGGTCTACCTGTATCTCTAAAGTACTCACCAATTGCTGCACCCGCGAATGGAGCGTAGAATTGTAATGGAGCAGCATCAGATGCATTAGCTGCTACAATAGTAGTATAAGCCATTGCTCCTGCAGCTTCTAGTTTTGCAACTAGTCCTGCAACAGTTGATGCTTTTTGCCCAATTGCAACATAAATACAATATACTGGCTCACCTTTATCGTAAAATTCTTTTTGATTGATAATTGTATCAATACAAACTGTCGTTTTACCTGTTTGTCTATCTCCAATTACCAACTCACGTTGACCTCTACCAACTGGGATCATAGCATCAATTGCTTTAATTCCTGTTTGAAGTGGCTCAGTTACTGGCTCACGGTAAATAACTCCTGGTGCTTTTCTTTCCAATGGCATTTCAAATGTCTCACCTTCAATCGCTCCTTTACCATCAATTGGAATACCCATTGTATCAACAACACGTCCAACAATACCTTCTCCTACTTGAATAGAAGCAATTAAACGTAAACGTTTAACAGTATCGCCTTCTTTAATGTCGTTACCTTTTCCTAACAATACTGCTCCAACGTTATCCTCCTCAAGGTTAAGAACAATTGCTCTGATTCCTGATTTGAATTCGATCATCTCACCGTATTGAACGCTTGATAATCCATAAATACGAGCAATACCATCTCCAACTTGAAGGACGGTTCCAACTTCTTCTAATTCTGCTTCCGATTTAAATCCTGAAAGTTGTTCTCTCAAAATTGCGGAAACTTCTGCTGGTTTTACATCTGCCATTTTTCTCTAGATTTAGATGTTAGACTAAGGCTTAAAGACTTTTTCTTTTCTCCTTTGGTCTATCATTTAATTTATTATATCAACTTAGTTTAATAAAATATTTTTCAAGTTTGACAATTGACTAGCAATAGATGCATCTATTTGCTTATCATCAATTCTCACAATAAAACCACCAATTAAAGATGGATCTACCTTTTCGATCAACTCAATTGTTCCATTAAAGCTAGCCTTAATTTTATTGACAATTTGATCTTTAGTTGCTTTGTCCAATGTTGTAGCCGAAATTACCGTTACATCAAGGATATTGTTTTTCTTTTTATAAAGACTAACAAAACCATCTGCAATTTGTGGTAAAATGTCTTCACGAGAATTTTTCACAATTAAGTTCAAAAAATCCAATGACATTTTTTCCATTTTTGATTCGAAAAGAGCTGCGAAAATATCACTTTTCTTTTTCGATTCAACAATAGGGCTATTCAATAAGTTCGCAAAGTCTTTAGACTCTTTGCATACGCCAGACAATTGCACCATATCAGCATTTACCTTATCCACAACATTTTGCTCTGTTGAAAGGTCAAGTAATGCTTGCGCATATCTGTATGCTACTCTTGTTACGCTCATCTTCTTAGTTTAAGCTAATGTCGTTAGCGATTTGCTCAGCCAACGCTTTTTGTTTATCATCTGAAGCTAATTCTCCTTTGATTACTTTTTCTGCAATCTCTAAAGATAATGAAGCAACTTGTGTTTTCAATTCAGAAATAGCTGCTGCTTTTTCGGCATTGATAATTTTTTGTGCTTCAGCAACAATTTTTTGTTGTTGTGCTTTTCCTTCTTCTCTTGATTCTTCAACTAATCTTTTAGCTGTATCAGTCGCTTCCTTGATCATTTTATCACGCTCTACACGTGCTTCTTTTAAAAGATCTTGGTTTTGAGCTTGCATAGCTGTCATTTCAGCTTTTGTCTTTTCAGCTAACTCAATAGACTCTTTAATGCTAGCTTCTCTATCGTTAACAGCTGTCAACATAGGTTTCCAAGCAAATTTTTTCAAAAGTATCAATAAGATAATGAAGACTAAACCTCCCCAAAATATCTGTCCTACTGCTGGTGTAATTAAATCCATTTTTTAAATCTTTTTCTTTTTAATCAAATAGTTAAAGAGTGGGAATTAGGCAATCCCTAATTCCCATTCTCATTTTTTTAACCTTGTAAGAATGCTACAACGATACCGAAAAGGGCTGCACCCTCAACTAATGCCGCTGCAATAATCATTACAGTTTGGATCTTACTAGCTAACTCTGGCTGACGAGCCATAGCTTCTAATGCTGATCCACCAATTCTACCGATACCGATTCCAGCTCCGATTACTGCTAAACCTGCTCCAATCGCTGCAAAACCTAATCCGCTAAATTCTGTTACTGTTTCCATGTTACTATATATTAATTAAAAAATTACAAATTAATGGTGAGCGCTTTCAACCGCTGACCCTATATACATTGCTGCAAGCATTGTGAACATATATGCTTGTAGGAATGCCACTAACAACTCCAATACCGAAATAAACAATGTCATTGGCACAGCTAATCCAGCCCATGCTAAACTTTCGTTTACAAAAATGATTGAAATTAATGATACAACAATAATGTGCCCTGCAGTAATATTCGCAAACAAACGAATTAACAATGCAGTAGGCTTAATGAAGATACCAGCAATTTCAATTGGTACTAAAATTAAATACAATGGTAATTTACCATACCAAGGTAATGAGTTCCCTAATGGATCCAAAATGTGTAACCAGTAGGTTTTTTTAGAATTCATCATTTGAATTACAAAAGTGATTGTTGCCAATAACAATGTAATTGAAATACTTCCAGTCATGTTTGGATTTGAAATGAAAGGAATTAATCCTAACAAGTTTCCAAAAAAGATAAAGAAGAATAATGTTAATAGGTAAGGAGTAAATTTTTTATACTTATCTCCTTCAATGTTTTCTTTTGCTATATCCTGAACGAAAATAACACCAGGCTCTGTCCATTTTGCAATTCCTGAAGGAGCAACTGGCTTACCACCTTTATATTTTTTAGCAGAACGAACAAACACAAACAATAACAATCCAGCCACTAAGAAAATTGCTACTACGTTTTTAGTAATAGAAAAATCCATTGTGATTTTTGTTGCATTAATCGGGTGATGCTCTCCATCAAATTTTACGTGATGCTCACCAGCGTTTAATTGATAAACTTTCTCGTGAGACATTACAAAGCTCATTCCATTGCGCTCAACTGGAGCAGTGTGTTCTCCGTGACCAAATTCAGACGACATAAAAGTCACTAAACCATTGTCTGTCCAAAGAATAATTGGTAATGGAATTACAAATCCATCAGCTACATGAATTTCATGCGCATCAAGTGCGTGATGAATGGCATGTTCTGCTGCATTAAATTCGTTTTCCAACTTCTCTGTAACCCCTGATGGGTCAGAACTAATTGCGTTTGCAAAATTTGCAAAACTTACAACAACTAATAAGAGGATAATTCTAGCGTAATTTTTCATGTCAAAAATGATTCAAACTGAGTATGCCCTTTAAAATTTTCGACAAAGGTATTTATTAAAAGGGAACTGAGAAACAATTTTAATTGATTTTTTACTTTTTTTCGTCTTCTACGCTATAATTGCTTAAAAGTCTGACCAAAAAGAGTGTCTCTAAAAGCAGAACAGGAAAGAAAACTGCAAAAAATTGCATAATCATAGGTCTGCTGGTTGCATCTTTATAAATAAACCAAGGAAAAAGGAAAATTAATGAGGCTACCATTTTTACAATCGTGTAAAACATAAAGGTATTCACCATTGACTGATTATCCTTTTGGTATCTTTTTACAATATAAAATAAGCCCAACGCCGTTATCGGAATTAAAAAGACATAAATTTTCCAGGGTTGCGCCTCAGAATAGATTGACGGCAATTTATTGGTAAGCAATAAATAATGTGTTATTGCAACAATTATAAAAAAGACAACGAAACGTAGAATTTGATTTCTTAAAAACGATTTATTCATCCTCACTTAATTTTTTAGCTGCTCTTATCAACAAATATAGTGAGGCTCCTACTCCAATTAACGAAAATACAATTGCCCAAATAGGCTTTTCATTTTGCATATAATTATCTAAAGCACTTCCGCCCCAAGCTCCTCCACCAATAGCAACACCCATTTGAACTGCCATAGATGAAAAAACGATATAAGGGTTTTTATTGGATTTACTCAATGTTGATTTTTTAATTATACAACCTTTGGATAAATGAACACATCATCCAAAATAGAATTTCAGAACTGTAGACTTACTGTTAGTATACGACCTCAGAATCAGGCTCACCAATTTTTGCTGTCTCAGCAATTAATGGCGCCTCGTTTTTTTCAATGTAATTGCAAACACCACTAAACTCACAACCTATTTCCATTCCAATTTGGTTTGTAGTAATGTTACCTTGGATTTTGGCAGTTGATTTAATGTTTAAAAGTCCATCCACAATAATATTTCCAACCATTTCACCTTCAATATCAGCGTTAGAGCATTTAACATCTCCCTCTACTCGTCCATTTGGACCGATCACCAACTTACCTAAAGTGTCTAATGACCCCACCAACTTCCCATCAATTCGAAAGTTGCTATCTGCTTTAATATCTCCTTTAATAAAAGTACCCTCTACTAACCGATTTAATTTATCGGGTGAGTTTGATACATCTACTTTTCCATTTCCTCCTTTAAACATCTCTTTCTTTTTTATTGTGGCTATAAAGATACGAACAATGATTCAATGTTGCAATGAGTTAATGTTTTAATGATTGAATGGTAAAGTGGGTTAAGGCTTTAATGGCTGAACCTTAGTGCTGGTAAAGAAATATCGCGAATCTAAAGTTGTTTTCAAAACCGATTTATTGATTCAGAGGCTCAATAATAAGATGACCTAGTTATTGTGTCTTAATTATTCTTTAATCTCAATTTCAATACTCTCAATTTTAGAATCAGTTACTTCAATAACGGTAAAAATCAACTTATCCGTTTCAAAAGATTCTTTGGGCTTTGGAATTTCCTCTAAATGAGAAATAACGTAACCTGCTAAGGTTTCATACTCGTCACTTTGTTCAAGAGGAAGGCCGTGTTGCTGAATGAGGTGGTCAATTTCTGTGCGGCCAGAAAAAAGAAATTTATTCTCGTCTAATTGCTTTTCAAATGCCTCATTAATATCATGTTCATCCTCAATCTCACCAAATATCTCCTCAATAATATCTTCAACCGTAATAATACCAGATGTACCGCCAAACTCATCAACCACCACTACGATATTACGTTTATTTTTAGAAAATTGCTTCAGGAGTTCTTTTGCCAAAATCGCTTCAGGGACAACTCCTATTGGCAACATTACATTTTTAATATAATCTGGTTTATTAAACAATTCGTAGGCATGTACATAACCGATAATATTATCAATAGTGTCCCGATAAACTAAGATTTTTGAAAGACCAGTAGCAATGAACTTTTCTTTAAGCTCTAAGATATCATCTTCAATATTACAAGCCACAATTTCTGTACGTGGAATAAGACAATCACGCGCTTTTATTTTAGAGAATTCAAGTGCATTATTTAAAATTTGAATTTCATTCTCCATATGCGCGTCCTCTTCTATTCGCTCATTCAAATCACGGACATAATGGTCTAAATCTATTTTTGTAAAAACTTGTTGTGAATCAGCAATGTCAGTTTTCATCAATTTCAAAAAGAGGTTTGAAAAAAACATTACAATTAATACACCACCAAAAAAGACCCAATAAATGATGAAAAGTGGAATAGCCGCCACGGACAATATACCGTTGGGGTTAATTCTGAAAATGGCTTTTGGCAAGAACTCGGCAGTAATTAAAACAATTAAAGTTGAGATCACTGTTTGGATCAATAGAATAACCGCCGCATAATTACCACTCACCTCTATTCCCGCTTCTAAATCTTGCGCCACGCCAAATAAAGATTCAAGCGGTGGACCTAAGAAAAGCCCCATATAAATACCATAAATCACCAAGGAAATATTATTCCCAAGCAACATAGCACTTATAAAGTTAGAGGTGTTTTTAACAAAAAAAGCTAAAATTCGACCAGAAGTAGTTCCTGTTTTATTGTCCAACTCAATTTTAAGCCTATTTGCAGAAACAAAGGCAATTTCCATTCCTGAAAAAAAAGCGGAACACAATAAAGTAATTATGATGACAATCCAAATTGTCATTGCGTGTCAGGATCCATTTAAATTTTTATCTCAAACGAATATAAGGAATTATTTGATGTTGGCTTATTAAATTTTAATTTCTGCATGAATAGCACAGTCTATAATTTAAATCCGAAATCACCTCAACGTCTTTATTTTTTCTCTTCAATAATATCGTGACCAATATCCTTACGATAATAAGCATTGTCAAAATTGATTTTTGCAACGTTATCGTAAGTTGTTTTTAGTGCCTTTTCTTTGTTTTTACCATAAGACGTTACACTTAGCACACGCCCACCTGCAGTTAAAACAGTTGGACCATCCTTTTTTGTTCCAGCATGAAACACAATAGAATCATGAATGCCGTTTAGTCCAGAAATTGATTTTTCTTTTTCGTAAGCATTTGGATAACCTCCAGAAACCATCATTACTGTAGTTGCAGTACGATCGTCAAATTCTACATCTCTTTCAGAAAGTGTTCTTGTTGCAACACCTTCAAACAATTCTAATATATCAGACTTAAGGCGTGGAATAACAACCTCTGTCTCAGGATCACCCATTCGGCAATTGTACTCAATTACGAAAGGGTCATTTTTCACATTAATTAAACCAAAAAAGATGACACCTTGATAATCAATACCGTCTTTAATCAACCCTTTAACTGTTGGAATAATCACTTGATTCTCCACTTTATCCATGAATCCTTTCTTGGCAAATGGCACAGGTGAAACTGCTCCCATTCCTCCAGTATTCAATCCTGTATCTCCTTCTCCAATTCTTTTATAATCCTTCGCTTCAGGTAATTTCTTGTATGACTTACCATCTGTTACAACAAATACTGAAAGCTCGATTCCGTCCAAAAACTCTTCAATAACAACACGAGAAGATGCATCACCAAATTTAGCATCACTTAACATGCTTTTTAACTCGGCTTTTGCTTCAGGTAAATTATCTAAAATCAACACCCCCTTACCAGCAGCTAATCCATCAGCTTTAAGAACGTAAGGCGGTTTTAGAGATTCTAAAAAAGTATAACCATTCTCTAAGGTATCTTTTGTAAATGTTTGATATTTGGCCGTAGGAATATTGTGCCTTTTCATAAATTTCTTTGAAAAGTCTTTACTTCCTTCTAATTGCGCGGCCTCTTTGTTAGGTCCAATAATAGCAATATGCTTAATTTGATCATCTGCTAAAAAATAATCATGAATTCCATTCACTAGAGGTCCTTCAGGCCCTACAAATACAAAATCCATTTTCTCTTTTAAGCAAAGTGCTTTAATTCCTTCAAAGTCATCAACTGCAAGGTCAACATTAGTGCCTTCTTGTCCAGTACCTGCGTTACCGGGAGCTATAAATAACTTATCAATCTGAGAGCTTTGTGCAATTTTCCATGCAATTGCGTGTTCTCTACCACCTGAACCTAATACCAGTACATTCATTTGTCAATCGTTTTTTGCAAAGTTACATTTTGGGACGGGTTAATGGGAAGAATCTTATTAACAATTAGAATTATTTTTCAGCTTATTTGAGACATAATTTCCCATTAGATCCGTTTTAATGCTCCAAATCAATTTTTCTTGCTGTAAAATAATTTGATTAACAGCTCGTTATAAAAACTATGAAAAAGAGCATAACATTAGCCCTAATTATTGGATTATCACCTTTCTGTCAGGCTCAGGAATCAAACAATGATATTAGTGTAAAATTCAGCCAATCATTCAACCGACTTAACGAGTCCAAATTTGGATTAGAATATCGCAGAAGTGTTAGCGAAAATTTTAAAGTTAAACTTGGAACTGATTATGGTAAAGGAGATAAAAGTATTTGGTTAGGTAATTCGATCTTATTTGGATCAGACTCTACCATTATCTACCGAGAACTTGCAGCATTTACTAAAAGCTACTCTTTTTATGCAGGTGTTGACTATGAAGGAATAGATTATTTAAGTTTTGGTGCATCATTGGTTTTAGGAACGAGTCAAACCTTACTTGGTGCATACGATCGTGGGGCACGTTATGATACAGAGCAAAAAGACTGGGTAAACTGCATTGAATGTGTGTATGATTACCATGAAGCAGAATTACCTCCTGTTCAGAATGGTAGTTATAGCAATTGGCAATATGCCAGCGCCATAAAGAGCACGAATTATCTATTTTACGGAATAAGCCTGCGTGCAGCAATACGAATCCCCATAAAAGATCGATTTGAAATAACAAGTGGCTACGAACCTTCGTTTATAAGAAGCAGTGAAGTCAATGTTGTTGAATACCAACCACTAGAAGACACTTATAGTGGAAACGCGAGTGCTTTTAACACATTTACACACACAGCAACAGTTGCTGTACGTTATAAGTTTTAATTATTGGCTATGATTGCGGTTCAATAAATTCCCAATCCCATTTCGGCAAACTCAATGAGCGCTTCAGGATTGCGGCTCTATAAATTCCCAATCCTTAATTGGTTCGAAGCGTGCCCAAGATTCCTTGACAGAAGGATGCGTTAGCACTGATTCAACTGAAACCTCCGGAATTTCTTCATCAGCCATGCCATTTTTAACAAAAATGAAATTAAAACCTAGTTCATTAGCACCAACAAGTCTATACCCTTTCTTCTTTGCTAAGCCAACCATTGCTTTTGGTGACGCCCCATGATAAACCGGATGCTTACCTGGAAAGAAGTAATTGGCGTCATAAGGCACAACGATATTTCGCATACCAAACTCAACATGTGTTTCAATAATAACGACATTAGGACTCACAGTTTCCAGTGCATTCCAAACCCAATAATCATTTCCATCAATGTCAATTGACAATACATCAATATCTCCACTAAGGCCAGCTTCAGTTACTAGGGCGTTAATGTTTTCTGCAGTTACTTTTGCACATTTGAATTTAGGCGCATACATCCAAGGGTGAGGATATTTACCATAAAATCGCTCCCCTCTTTTAATACTTTTTGGATTTCCATCTAAAAACAACCCATGGTAACCATGATTAAGCGCCAAATTTGCACAATTGCTATTGATACCGTCATCTGAACCTATCTCAACAAATGTTTTGTTTTGCATGCCAATTACAGACAGAATAAACAAGAGTTTTCCATCTTCTTCATATTGCGAAAAAACACGAAAACCAGTATCATCAATCTTTGGGAGCATTCCTTTTTTATGCCATTGTTGATATTTAAGAAAAAGTTCGCGTTGGCTGATTTGAACCTGAGCGGAAAACCGATCTCTCACTTTTAATATATACAGCCGACTTTTTAAAAAATCTTTGATTAATCCCATTTTCCTAATTTTCAATAATCCAATCTACCTCTTTTTCCCACCTTGATTTGACATCAATTAACTCTTTATTATAAATCACCTTTTCTGGCAACCTTTTATCTTTCAATGATCCTGTTGTCCATTCTTTATCATTGTTATCGTCAAAGATAAGACGGATTTGATACTTCCCTGGAATAAGCTCTGTGAAGATTAATTTTTGCTCAAAAACCTTTAATGAAACCACCTCATTCTCCTTATTCAAAAGTTCAACAAATGTTGGCTGATTAAAAACTGTATCTATATTCAAAATCAATGACCCGAAATAATCTGCCTCTAAAAGTTCTATAGTTATCCAAGTTTCTTTTTGAACGGTATTTAAGAATTTAGAGGTTGCCGCAAGTGAATCAACTTTAACAAACCGCGTGCGCGTATCAAGAGAGTCAAACACCAACGATCGTAAATTTTCAACCTTATACAACACCGCTTCTAGCTCAACAGAATCTTTATCCATAAAGTGAATAAAGCCCTCTTGAATCTGGTCATAAGGCTCAGAACTAATTAAAGTGAATTGCTCATTTGGCAATAAGTTACTTGCTTTTAAATTATTTGTTAATACTAAACCAGCGACAGCATTTTTTTCAGGAACACCTTTAAACAAAGGCTTGATTGTGTCAATTTCTCCATTAAGATTTATAAAGAACTGCATTCTTCCTGCAGGATTTTTCTCTAACCAATACACCAACGAATCTTTGGAACCAGTATCCTCTTGCTGAAGATCCATTAAGTCACTAGATACCTCAAATTTTTCAGGAGGATTATTAAAGATGAACACCAAACGTCCAGGGTATTGAAATTTAGTTGTTATTAATTTAGACTCTCCCACGTCTGGACGGTAAACTCGCAAATCAACACTTTCATTATCAACCCCAATCACCAATGTGTCCAACATTGTAAACGCCCTTTTTTCCAAAGGCTCTAATTTCAAGTTCCTGTTTTGATCTTCAATGGCAAAAATCACATATTTCCCCTCTTTCAAATAATTCATTTGAAAATTACCTGTTCTATCCGATTGTGTAATATAAGTTGGGCGTACTTTAAACGGAATAGAATCATATTGGCAATCAATATTCGCTTCATAGAGCCCTACTAAAAATCCCTCAGCACCTTTATTGGTAAACGCATCTGTTACTTTTCCGCTTAGCGACAGTGAATCTATATAATCTCCAGTTGAAAAGACATATTGAAAAATAGAATCATTTTTCTCTGTAATATCAGTTACGGCGTGATTAAAGCTAATGGTATAAGTAGTGTTTTCCTCCAATTTTTCTTTAAAGAGAAAACTCAATTTTTTATTTTTAACTAAAATATCAGGTTTGTTCTTGAGCTGTGGTGTAATTATAATATTGTCATTGGGATTATTCAATGCTATGTATTCAGAAAATTTGAGCACAATTTCGTATCCATCAAAATTGGTTTGGCCATTTTGAGGATAAGTTCCTGATGAATCGATCCGCGGCGCAAAGGCATCCTTTTCACCACCTTGTAATGGATTGATTTGTGCACAACTTATAAAGAATAAGCCGAGTAGGAAATAACCGTAATATTTTAAGTGCTTACTTTTCATGTACTAAAATCGGTCTGCAATGAATACAGCCAATTCAGTTAAATATTTTTGATCAATATCGTTAAAGTCATCTAACTTGTCACTATCAACGTCAAGTACTGAACGCACTTGCCCCTGGTTTATTATAGGAACAACAATTTCTGACTGACTTGCAGCACTGCAGGCAATGTGTCCTGGAAAGTTATTTACATCTGGTACAATTAAAGTTTCTCCATTTTGCCAAACCGTTCCACATACTCCGCGCCCTTTCGCTATTCGAGTGCAAGCTATATCTCCTTGGAATGGCCCTAGCACCAACTCATCATCTTTAACAAAATAAAAACCAACCCAAAAAAAACCAAAAGTTTGTCTTAATGCCGCAGCAATATTGGCACAATTCGCAACCAAATCTGGCTCATCTTCAATCAGTGCTTTGATTTGAGGAATCAAAGTTTGATACTTCTGCTCACGTGTTTCTCCGTCAAGGATTAATTCATCCGCCATAAGTTAATTTTGAGCAAAAATAGAGTTTTTGGAAAGAATTGGCTTTGAATGCACTTACAAAATATGCTTAGGAGGAAAACAATTCTGCAGAAATAGCATCTGCAATGTATTTACCTCCATTTGTTAAGGTGTAAACATTTCCGTTTTTTTGAACATCTCCATTTGCAAGGAATTCGTTTAGAATTGGTAATGCATCAGCTGTCATTTTTGGTGAAATGGCTTCTAAATCTGCTAATGCAATCCCCCATTTGGTTCGTAAACGAGTTAATATATACTCATTGAACTGATCTTGAGTTGACAAGGTTTCTTGCTCATTAAATTGCTCGTTTTTACTAATGAGTTGTGAATATCTTGGGTTACTCGCCACGTTCCAACTTCGCTCGGCACCATTAAAAGAATGTGCAGACGGCCCAACACCCAAATATCGTTCTCCTAACCAATAGGCAGAATTATGTTTTGAAATAAAAGACGGTTTTGCAAAATTTGAAATTTCATATTGCTCAAAACCATTCTCTGCCATGGTATCCATTAAATATTGAAATTGTAATAAGCTAGCTTGATCCTCATATGGTTTGAGTTTTCCTTTTTTTTGCCAATTACCAAAAACAGTGTTTTCTTCAATCGTCAAACAATAAGCCGAAAGGTGTGGCACTTCCAACTCAATCATTTGTTGCAATTGTTTTTTCCACAGTTTCATATCCGTTCTTGGAACACCATAAATCAAATCAATTGTAATATTCTCAAACCCGCAAGCTTTGGCCAAAACAACTGACTCCACCGCCTGGGAAGAATTGTGCGCCCGATTCATGAATGTCAATACATCATTATCAAATGATTGAATTCCGATACTTAACCGGTTAACACCTAAAGCATGCAAGCCTTTAAGCTTTTCTTCATCAAGATCATCAGGATTACACTCAAGCGTAATTTCGCAATTAGGGTCAATTTTATAGTTGTTTTGAATTGTTTCGAGCAATTCTTGAATTAAGTGCAGTTCTAAAACACTCGGCGTTCCTCCACCAAAATAAATAGTTGCTACATTATCATCTCCAATATAATCTTGTCGAATGACTAGTTCTTTACAGATAGCATCAACCAATGACACTCTATTTTTAAGTTGAACCGAGAAGTGAAAATCACAATAGTGACATTTTACCTTGCAAAAAGGTACGTGCACATAGATGCCTGCCATTTAGGAATTAATTGCTTTCGTATTCGTCAGCAGTTGGTGTTTTAAAATAAACCTGCTTCAAATCAATATAACCAATACTATTGGTTTCAAAATCTCTTACAAAAGCTTGCTCTAAAGCCATGTCCTCTCCATACCAAAGAATAATGAATACGGCATCTTCCATCAATAACTTTTCAGCTGCAGTGAAAAATTCATTCGCTTCAACCATATCCATTGCACGAGCTCCTTGCTCAAACAATGCATCAAACTCAGGATTTTGATAACGCGAACTGTTCAAATAAGAAGGCTCTGTTTTGTTTTTAGGCACCGCTTTACCGTAAGCATTTGTTAAAAAAGCTTCTGGCGTAGCATAATCACCCACCCAATTTGTTCTAAAAATATCTGCACTTCCCATTGCTTTATTTTCAAGCATTTGGTTAAACTCAACTGCTTCAATATCTAGATTAATATTTAAGACACTGCGCAATTGGCTTTGAATTTCAGAAGCAACTAAATAATCTGTGCTCCCGCTTTTAAACTGCATTTGTAAAGAAGGGAAGTTTTTACCTTCAGGATAACCAGCTTCAGCCAGTAATTCTTTTGCACGCTGCGGATTGTACACATACGAAACATCTTCTACTCCTTCAAAATCATAATCATCAAACACCTTTGGAAGCGGCGGAACAATACCAAACTTACCAATTTCGTACGCCTGATTTTTAAGAATTTTTTCGAACAATTTTTTTCTATTGATTGCAAAATTAAGTGCCTGTCTTACTTTTCTGTTTTTCAAAACCGGTGTGGTCATGTTCAACTCTAAGTAAGTTGTAGTTAATTCTGGCTCACTGTTTAAGATAAATTTAGGTGGTTTGCTTTCAAACTCTCCAATTCGTTCTTCTAATACTTCAGAAATTTTGGTGATTGGAACACGGCGAATGAAACTTAATTCTCCATTCCAGAAAAGATCCATTTTCTCATCATTGTCATCATAATAAACAAATACAACACTATCTAAGTATGGTAATTTATTCCCTTTTTCATCCACACCATAATAGTTGGTGTTTTTACCCAATTTCACTAATTCTGAGTTAGAGTTAGACGCATCATATACAAATGGGCCTGTTCCAACAGGCACAAATGTTTCTGCCTCAACAGCTTCTTTTGCAATGATAGAACCAAAAACACTCGCTAACTTTTGAATAAATGCAAGGCTTGGTACTTCCAATTGCATTACAATCTGATTACCATCAATCGAAATTCCTTCAATTGTTTCCGTCTCACCATCATGAAATGCATTTCCACCAACAAGCGTATTCTTAAAAACTGAATAACCACTATTAGTTGCCTTATTGTCATAAATTTGCTCAAAAGAATAAAGCACATCCTCTGGGGTTACTTTTCTTCCTTTACCTCCTTCGAAACAACTATTGTCATGAAAATAAACATCTTCTCTTATTTCAAAATTATAGGTTAACCCATCATCAGAAATAGACCATTCTTTTGCAATAGCAGGTTCAATCGCTAAAGTTTTAGCATTATATTTTACAAGTCCTTCAAATATTTGCCAATAAATTTGAGATTCTTCAAGCTTCTGAACTTCATTCACTTGAACCTCTTTATTGTAACTACTAATAGGCATTGTAAAAACTCCTCCGGTAGGAATTACGTCCTGAGTCTCGCCATTTTCATCAAGGTTTTCACTTGACTCACCCCCGCAACTGAGCAGGAGAAAAACGAATGCAATTAAACTTAAATAAATATTTTTTGTCATGGTAACGGGTAAATCACTCGGTGTTATGTCTTTTCAAATATAGGCGAATTTTTTATAAGTCCTTAATTATCTGTAGGAAATTAAATCTTACTTAACGAATCAGAATAGCTAAAAAAAATAGGTGTTTTATCTTGTTTATTACTAAAGGAAACTTTATTATTGCAATTGATAATGGATTTAAAAAAAAGCTTAATTACTGTATGTTATTGAAAAACAACATATTGTTCCTTTTGATTTTTCTGGGCGGTACATTCGTTTCATATGCGGATTTATCTCTAGAGGGACACTATCAAGGTAAAAACCTATATGTTCAAAACCCTGAAGATGAAGATGGGTTTGGTTTCTGTGTTACAAAAGCAACAGTAAATGGAGATCCTATTGTGGATGGTCTACAGTCAAGTGCGTTTGAAATTGACTTTTCAGCATTTGGTTTAAGAATTGG
This sequence comes from uncultured Crocinitomix sp., assembly GCA_937139035.1. Lineage (GTDB taxonomy): Bacteria > Bacteroidota > Bacteroidia > Flavobacteriales_D > Crocinitomicaceae > Crocinitomix. The sequence goes on from CAKZPK010000519.1 coordinate 19,530, forward strand.
TGATCCAGTATTTATCGTATTAGAACATGGATTAGGTTGTAAACCTAAAGTATTAAATCCAGAAGTTCTTCTACCGAAAAGTACATTCGAGATTCAAGAAATTAATTGTACACCTGACGGTACATTAACATGGTCAACTTCTGGTGAGTCTGGTAAATTGCCCTATGTTATTGAGCAATACAGATGGAACAAATGGGTTGTAATTGGAGAAGTAGACGGAAGTGGTGAGGCAACAACAAATCAATATACGTTCAATGTTTCCCCTCATTCAGGTGAAAACAAAGTACGTGTTGTTCAAACAGATCATACAGGAAGAAAACGTCCGTCTGAAGCTGTAACATTTGTGAACTCTACCATTCTTGAACCTGAGGTTAATCCTAAAAAAGTTCGAAAAACAATTACGTTTACTTCTGGTAACACACCAATTGAAACGAAATATGAAATTTATGACGCCTACGGCAATATTGTCAAAAAAGGTGTTGGGTCTGAAGTTGATTGCTCTAATTTGAAAAAGGGAGCTTATTATATCAACTACGATAACAAGAATGAGAAATTTATAAAGCTTTAAAACGCTTTCAACAATATTTTTAAATCCGTTTTGGCTTCGCTAAGACGGATTTTTTATTTAAAATAATTATTTATGAAACTGGAACATATTGGAATTGCGGTCAAAGACATTGAAAAATCAAACGAATTGTTTGCAGCATTGTTTGACGCCCCGCATTATAAAATTGAGAGTGTAGAATCTGAAGGAGTTAAAACTTCCTTTTTTCAAGTGGGCGCTTCTAAGATCGAGCTTCTTGAAGCAACCTCACCAGATAGCCCAATTGCTAAATTCATTGAGAAGAAAGGGGAAGGAATACACCACATGGCCTTTGAAGTGAACGATATTGATGCTGAAATTAAACGGTTAAGTGAACGTGGGTTTAATTTAATTCATACCCAAGCTAAAGATGGTGCTGACAATAAACGTATTGCGTTTTTGCATCCTAAATCAACAAATGGGGTGTTGATTGAATTGTGCCAAGAGAAGGTTTAATGAACGTTAATTTATTGCTGGATTGCAAATCCTGCAAAGCATAATTGATACTCAGAAGCTTTGGTTCGTATTTATCAGGATAGCGAATTCCGCAAGGCCTAGTTATGTTTTGACTTTTAGAACTGTTCGAAGGATTGCAAATCCTTCGAAACTTTGATGATTGAATTGTCCCAAGGGAAGATTTAATGAGCGTTAATTTATTGCAGGATTGCAAATCCTGCAAAGCATAGTTGATACTCAGAAGCTTTGGTTCGTATTTATCAGGACAGCAAATTTCGCAAGGCCTAGTTATGTTTTGACTTTTAGAACTGTTCGAAGGATTGCAAACCCTTCGAAACTTTGATGATTGAATTGTCCCAAGGGAAGATTTAATGAGCGTTAATTTATTGCTGGATTGCAAATCCTGCAAAGCATTGTTGGTACTCAGAAGCTTTGGTTCGTATTTATCAGGATAGCAAATTCCGCAAGATCTAGTTATGTTTTGACCTTTAGAACTGTTCGAAGGATAGCAAATCCTTCGAAACAAACCTCTTTTCAAGAATTTTGAGCTTACTTGAGTAATTTTATCGCTTTGATTCTGCGAAAAAAGAAGATTTTTAGGCAGATAATAAATCCAATACAAACATCTCAAAATAAAAAGATTCGTCTCTTTTTCATTCCTAATTTTACGCTATTACTTCATATAAGGAACAGATTCTTATGGATTATTATCGTCAACCTCAGCTAATGAAGCGCTATTATAAACTACCGATTAGTATTGTTTTGAGTCTTTTCATTCTGATTGGTTGCAAACTTCCAAGTAAAAATCAACCTCTAAATAAAGCCAAACAACTTCAAGTTTGGACCAACACTAATTCAGATAACAAGGTTTTATTTGACAGTTCAGAATTCGATTGTTACCAGTTTGACTTTGACCGAGACGGTTATTTGGATGCTATTTATTCTCACCAATATTTAGCCGGAGACAGTCTCTTTGTTTACCGCAATATCAATGAAACTTTAGTTGCATCATTAAAAACCATTAACTTTTCAGAAGACGGACTTTACAAGGTTGATTCAATAAATGCAATTCAAGACACCAGCATTGGAAATTTTGCGGTTTACACCCATTTTATGGATTCAGGCGGAATGAAGCAAAATATTTATTTTAAATATGAAACTGCTGAATCCTGGAAAATAACTTGTACAACTTACAAACTAAACGAATGCCTTGACGCTAATAATTGTTTCGATAAATACTGTGTGATCAGTCAAAATTTAGAATTAAATGACCACACCATGTGGGAGAATTATAATTCATTTGATTCAACTACTGTTTGGATAAAAAATGAGAATAAAAACTAAGTCTTTTTACTCCTGAAATTGAATCAAATTAAACCTTTAAATTAATTCTAAATGTAGTACCCACTTCTGGTTCAGATTTAAGGACGAAAACCTTGCCTTTATGAAAGTCCTCAACGATTCTTTTCACCAATGAAAGCCCTAGTCCCCAACCACGCTTTTTGGTTGTATAACCAGGCTGAAATACCGTTTTAAGTTTAGTTGATGGAATTCCTTTACCTGTATCAATAATATCAATTTGAACATGATCCTCAATTTGTTTAATTTCAAATGTGATATCCCCAGAGCCTTCCATTGCATCCACGGCATTTTTAGCAATATTCTCAATAACCCATTCAATTAATGAACGATTAACCATGGCCGTAACAATTTGTTTTGGCGGCTCATAATTCAAATTAATTTTGGCAGAAATTCGTTTGCGCAAATAACCAATTATTTCCTCCAAAATAAGCCCCATATTCTCCTCCTCTAACACTGCCTCTGAACCAATTTTAGAAAAACGATTCGTAACCATACTCAGGCGCTCAATATCTTTATCAATCTCTTTGGTAATAGATGCATCAACCCCCTGGGCCTCCAACAATTGATTCCACGCCATTAAAGACGAAATTGGAGTTCCTAATTGATGCGCTGTTTCTTTTGCCATTCCAACCCAAACTTGATCTTGTTCAGCTTTTCTAAATGTGCTAAACACTATATATCCGATTAAAACGAATAGCCCAATGATAAAGAATTGCACAAAAGGAAAGTATTTCATTTGGGTTATTTCCGCCGAATACTCAAAATAAATGACTCCTTCATTATGGTCGCCCAACTTCACCTCAATAGGATCGTTTTGTTTTGCCAATCCTTCTATTATACCCTCAGAATTGGTAGAATCATATTCAGGGATATTTGTTGCAATTACCTCTCGCGTTCCTTTGTCAATAAACATGACGGGGACTAAATTCTCATTCTCAATTAACTCGTCAGTAAATGCCTGACTTAACGAATCACGGTTTCGTTGTAATTCTTCTAATTTAATTGTGCGGTAGTAAGTAGAATCGAAGTAAAATACTTTTTGCTTTTCTCCTTCGTACAAGTCTATTTCTATTGGCTCCCGCTTAGTGCGCCAGAAGGCTAAAAACGATTTTAAACTATCTGATTTTATTTGATCAACCAATGAATCCTTCAGCTCTTCAGAACCATTTGGACGATCAACATCTACCTGATTTTTTATATCATCCACTACATGGTCGATATTGTGATAAGACACAATATTCTCTTCCATATCCGTCAAAATCATAGGGATTCCGCCATTTTCTTGTACCACTTTGATGACAAAGGAGTAATCGTCCAACGGCTTATTGATTTCATTAATCGCCAAAGACCACATTTCTGCTTTTTGGCGATCACGCTCTTGCATTTTCTCTAAACTTGCCGAAAGTTCATTAAAGGCAGTATTGGTTAAATTCACCAACTCCGACTTTCTCTTCACTGCATCTGCCCATTGCTGAACACGGTCCACCTCTTTATCCTGAACCTTTTGTACAATTTGAAATGAAAACCACAAGGAGGCCGCCACCATGATTGTTGCCACTCCCAAAAGTGCCAATTTCCAACGTTGTTTTTTGTGGTATAAATTCATGCTAAACTCTTGCTTTGAAGAAACGAAAATTAGCTATTATTATTGTAAATCTTGCTCGTACTCTACTTTATCCTTGTCTTTTTCTGCCTCTTCTTTTAATTTATCGAAGAATTTACCTACTCTTTTCTTGTTCTTCTTTTTTGAGGTTGTATCAACTTCCTCCGTTTCAATATCTGTTTCGTAAAAAATAAACTCTACTTCATTTTTATTGTCTTCTTCAATTTGTTTTACCGTGCTATCTTTCTGGAAAAGGCCAAATTCAGTTTTTAACATGGACTTCATATTCGATTTTTCCAACTGAATATTCTCCTTAATATCATTTTTTCGCTCATCAGAATCTAAGCTAAATGTTGGATCATCAATTGTTCCACCCATTGTCATATAAATGGTGATACCTAACCCATCATCTTCAATTCGGCCAAACTCAGTGTACTCGGCCCTGGCTTTTAATTGTCTAAACCTAAAGCTGAAATGATATTCAATATTGTTATCAAAATCGTGCCATCCAAATAATTCAACATCCAAAGCATTACTTTTGATAGTCATTTTTGGAATGGTTATTCGGCGATCCTTAATCTCAATGGTATTCTTCATTTCGGAGAATTTCAAATGCATTAATTTATCCTCAAAACGATCAATATGCTTGTTTAGCATCATTTTTAATGCATTATTAGAGCGCATATAATCCGTTATTGATTTCATGGTTTCCAAATTATTCAATTCACCGTTTACAATTTTAATATCAGAAACCGCCAATATTTGCTCTTCAACCAAAGAGAAATACGGATTAAACAAAAGCAATAAATCTACATTTCCACTTACGGTACCCGAAATATGTTCGTCCGTTATTGATTCTTGCTGAAAATTATCCCACTCTTTAAATAGATTTTTTACATGAATCGAATTAAAAGCAATTTGTCCATCAATGATATTACCATTCTCTAATCGATTCTCTAACACCAATTTCCCTTTTGCATTTCCGCCTAGTGTTTTTAAACGCATTTGATTAACAGTTACTTTTCTGTTCGCCAATAAGAACTGACCGGTTATTGCTTCAAACGTATGATTGTCCCACAAAAATCGATCTATATGCATTTGAATATTAACATTTATATTTCCTGGCAATTGAAACATAGTTAGTGGACCTTCTTTTTCCTTATTTGAAGGACCTAAGAATTCGTTCAGATCAAAATTTGAAGACTCTAAAGATGCAATTAAGCCTAAACTACCTGAACCTTCAACAAAAGGAACAAAGTTCTTTAAAGCACCATTTAGTGTTAAGTCAGAGTTTTGCGTTTTAATGGATAAGTTTTTCGCAGCTGCATCCTTACCTTGCACCAAAATATCACCACTAATATTGGTATACCTCAACTCGTCGTTAACAGATTTATAAACCACATTGCCCAGTGTTATATTTCCGTTAGAAGATTGAATTTCAAAACGATCTTTTCGATACTCAGGATCGAAAAACAAAATAACGCAGGAAAGATCTAATTTTACATTACCAGCTAATTCCTCTACATTTTTAAATCCGAAAAAGCGGTGAAAAGCAGCCAAATCAAGATCACCCACTGCTTGGGTAGTTAATTTGGGTTGTGCAAAATCCTCCATGGTTCCAGTACCAGATAAATGACTGTTCAATAATTTAAAACTAAAGTTCTCAAAATCTAGTACCTCTTTCCGATCCTCAAAAGCATTTTGATAATTACCAAGCACATTTATACTGTGAATTTTCAAATTATTCTCAGCTTCCAATAAAGCTCCATTGTCTACCGAAAAATCTGCCACAATCGAAGGCATTTCCGTCCGTACCAAAGGGCCGCTTATTTTTCCTTTAAAATTCACTAAACCTTCCCCTTGATACTTCCCTGCATGCTCGGACTCCTCTGGAATAATACTATTAACCAGTTCAGAAACCTGAATATGACTTCCGACCACATCTAAATCAATTTGAGAAGAATCAATTACCCCAGTAATGTCAAAAGACATATCCTCCACGCCCAAATCTCCTTTTTTAAAAACGTAAGATTTATCATTTGTATTAATATCCAATGCCAAATTTAAATCTGCCTCTTTTTCAGAAATTAGGGTTAAAGAGCCACTTTTAAGTTTTTCAACCATCAAATCGCCCTCTGCAGTTAATTGATAATTTGTCTCAGCAAAATCTCCGTGAATGAGTGCTTCATGAATTTTTAAACGATAATCTTGATTCGTGGAACGGTTAATAAAAGCAAAATCAACATCCTCTACTTTCAACAATTCCAATAAAAAGCTAAAATTGCCGTCCTTAGGCAGTGTATCTTTCGCGGGCTTTATAATACCATAATTGATATCACCTTTATTAGTTGTTTTAAGATTGATTTGACCTTGATGGATGCTTGCCCGTTTTACTTTATAATCTCCACTCCAAATATCCCACAAGTTGAAATGAAAATACATTTCCTTGGCAAATAGCAAAGTGTCATCACTTCTGATCTCCTCATAAGCATCTGCAATAAATACATTTTCAAAAGCAATGGAAGCATTTGGGAAATCATGAAAGATAGAAACCTCCATGTTTCTAACTTCAACATCTGTATTCAAATGACTATTTAATTCTGAAATTGCATAATCCTTTATGTCATCCTCATAAATGTGTAAAATAACCGTGGTTAAGGTCACCAAAAATAAACCAATAAAAAAGATCCAAAAAGCTACCTTTTTCAATGTTTTCCACACCCTTTTCACCCGATTCATCTATTTAAATATTTTTTTGCGGAAATATGCACCCGTTATAAGACGGCAATATATTTTAATAATAGTACAAGAAAACGGTGAGGTTACGGAATTTTTCAACCTTGATACGTTAGTATCGAGCAAAAAAAAACCATCCCAAAACCCTAATTAGGGTCGGAATGGTTTAAATATTAGAATTCTAATCGTCTATTCTTAGAAAGAATTGTTTAATGCGTCAAGACCTTCTTCTACTTTATCTTCGATTACATCTTGGTTTTCTTCCAATACATCTTTCAATGTATCCATCATGTTGTTTAATGCAGATGTAGAATCTGCTAATTGTTCAGTTGCTTCATTTACAACCTCATTCAACCCTTGCTCCATTAGGTTGTTCAACATATTGTTTCCGTTTTCGGTAGTCTCTTCAACTACATCCTGCACAGTTGGCTCATCACCACCGCATGATGTCATGGCAACTGTCGCCCCGATCATCATAAAAAATACAAATTTTTTCATCCTTTAACTTTCTTTTTCTTCAAATGTATAAAAAACTTTAATTTTTTCAGTAATCGAACATAATATGATCTAATCTTGTTAAATTTGGTAGACAATAATTTTTAACTAATAAAACTATAATATAATGGCATTTGAATTACCTGCATTACCATATGCGCATAACGCTTTAGAACCAAACATTGATACGCAAACCATGGAAATTCACCACGGAAAGCACCACAATGGATATACTACTAAATTAAACGGGGCTATTGAAGGAACTGATTTAGCTGATCAGTCAATCGAGGATATTTTAGCTAATTGTGCTGACAATCCTGCTGTAAGAAATAACGGTGGTGGTTTTTACAATCACTCATTATTTTGGACTGTAATGTCACCAAATGGTGGTGGAGAACCTTCAGGAGAATTGGCGGATGCAATTAATGAAGCATTTGGAGATTTTGAGACTTTTAAAAACACGTTCTCAAATGCAGCTGCAACTAGATTTGGTTCTGGTTGGGCTTGGCTTTGTGTACACCCAGGAGGAAAAGTTGAAGTTTGTTCAACACCTAACCAAGACAATCCATTAATGAATGGAATTGGTTGCGGCGGTACTCCAATTTTAGGACTAGATGTTTGGGAACATGCATATTACCTAAAATACCAAAACAGAAGACCTGATTACGTAAACGCATTTTTTAACGCAATCAACTGGGATGAAGTTTCTAGCAGATATGCTACAAGCAAATAAGCCTTAATCACCCCAATACATTATTATAACCGTCACTCCTGACACTTTAGTTACTATTGTCAAAAGAGTGACGGTTTTTTCACCACTATAACCATGAATAAATTTACGCTCCCAATATTTCTATTATCGTTGATTAGTTTAACTTCTTGTTTGAAAGAAAAAACCCTTCCTGTGGGTTGCGATAAGGTTATATCCTACGAACTTGAAATAAGACCAATTATTGAGTCTTCTTGTAAAACAGGGCTTGGCGGTGGAACGGGATGCCATGACGCATGGATAGACGATTATTCGCAAGTAAAATCTCAATTAGTGTCTGGCACTTGGCAAAATGAGGTTTTAATTGAAAAAACAATGCCTGTTATGCCCAATGATTTTGATATTGATTCTTTAACAGCTGCTGAAATCCAAACTATGAAATGTTGGATTGATCAAGGCTATCCGGAGAATTAGTATTTAGTATTTAGTATTTAGTATCAAGACGCGATCCAGATGATTGGATTAGCTGTAGTTGAACACTTATCCTATTCTCGCTATACCTTTAATTTTTCAAAACTGCTCATAGCTAATTGGATCTTATTCATTGAATAATTGAACATTGCTAACTACCAATTGTACATTGAAAAATTGCTCATTGAAAATTATACATTGAGAAATTGAAAATCACTACCTTTGCCCCTTTCTAATAAGAATCAAGGACATGGAATATAATTTTAAGGACATTGAGGCCAAATGGCAGCAATACTGGGCAGAAAACAAAACATTTAGTGCAGAAGACACATCTGACAAACCAAAATATTATGGTTTATCAATGTTTCCTTACCCTTCTGGTGCAGGCTTACATGTTGGTCACCCACTAGGTTATATTGCATCTGATATTTATGCGCGTTATAAAAAATTAACGGGCCATAACGTCCTTCACCCAATGGGTTATGATTCATTTGGGCTTCCTGCAGAGCAATATGCAATTCAAACAGGACAGCATCCTGCCATAACAACAGAAACCAACCTCAACCGCTATAGAAAGCAGTTGGACAAAATTGGTTTTTCATTTGATTGGGATCGAGAAGTTAGAACATCAGACCCATCTTACTATAAATGGACACAATGGATTTTTAAACAGCTATACAACGCCTGGTATAATAAAGACGCCAAGAAAGCAGAAACCATTGACAACTTAGAAGTTATATTTGAAAACGAAGGGAATGCAACTGTTAATGCAGATAGTGCTGAAACAGCAACCTTCACAGCTGCTGAATGGAAAGGATATTCAGAAGAAGAACGCCAAAAAATTCTAATGAATTATCGCCTTACATTTTTGGCTGATTCATGGGTAAACTGGTGTCCTGCTCTTGGAACAGTTTTAGCAAATGACGAAATTAAAGACGGTGTTTCAGAGAGAGGCGGTCATCCTGTTGAGCAAAAATTAATGCGCCAATGGAGTATGCGAATTACAGCCTATGCTGAACGTTTAATTAACGATTTAGACACGGTTGACTGGACAGATTCTATTAAAGACCAACAACGTAATTGGATTGGAAAATCCGTTGGAGCATCTGTAATTTTCAAAACTGAAAGTGGACACGATATTGAAGTGTTTACAACTCGTCCAGATACTATTTACGGTGTTTCTTTTATGGTTTTAGCACCAGAACATGACTTGGTTGCTGAATTAACAACAGATAAATACAAGGATGCGATTGCAACCTATCAAAAACAAACGAGTTTAAAAACGGAACGCGATCGCCAAGCAGATGTAAAAACAATTAGCGGTGCATTTACAGGTGCATATGCTTTGCATCCTTTTACCGGTGAAAAAATAGAAATTTGGATTGCTGATTATGTATTGGCAGGATATGGAACGGGTGCAGTAATGGCTGTTCCGTGCGGCGACCAACGTGATTATGATTTTGCAGGGCATTTTGGAATTGATATCAAAAACATTTTTAAGGATGTTGATATTTCAGAAGCGGCCTATACTGAAAAAGATGCGGTAATTGCAGATTCAGACTTCTTAAATGATTTACCAGCTAAAAAAGCGATCAAATTAGCGATATACGAAATTGAAAAACGTGACTTTGGAAAAGGCCAAACGAACTATAGATTACGTGATGCTGTCTTTTCAAGACAACGCTATTGGGGAGAACCATTCCCCGTTTACTATAAAGGAGACACTCCTTATTTAGTTCCTGATGCCGATTTACCAGTAACACTTCCAGAAGTTGATAAATATTTACCAACTGAGGATGGCGAACCACCTTTGGCAAGAGCTGAAAATGATGCTTGGAATGTATTTATGGGCGACCGAATGGAGTACAATACTATGCCAGGTTGGGCAGGTTCTTCATGGTACTTTTTAAGATATATGGACCCTCAAAATGAGGAAGCATTTGTATCGAAAGAAAAAGCAGATTATTGGAATCAGGTTGATTTATATATTGGAGGATCAGAGCACGCTACGGGTCACTTATTATATTCAAGATTCTGGACAAAGTTTTTGTATGACATGGGCTTTATTAGTTTTAATGAGCCGTTTAAGAAGATGATTAACCAGGGGATGATTTTGGGTAAATCTGCCATTGCTTATATTTCTGATGATGGTAAATTACATTCTTACGATACAATAAAAGATCAATTAAAAACGGGTGGATATCGTGAGATTAAAATCTGGATTGATTTATTGAATGATGATGAGTCTATTAAAATTGATGAGTTGCGTGCATGGCAACCTCAATTTAAAGACATTGAGATTGTCCCTAATAGTGAAGGAAAAATCATAGTAAGGAGAGAAGTTGACAAGATGTCAAAACGTTGGTTTAATGTTGTTAATCCTGATGAGCTTTGCAATAAATTTGGCGCAGACACCCTACGTTGTTACGAAATGTTCTTAGGACCATTAGAGCAAGCAAAACCTTGGGATACTAAAGGAATTAATGGTGTACACAACTTTTTACGTAAGTTCTGGAGACTATTTCATGATGCTGACAATAACTTTGTAGTATCAGAAGGAGAAGCAGATAAAAAAGCGTTAAAAACGTTGCACAAAACCATCAAAAAAATTCAAGACGATTTAGACCGTTTTTCATTTAACACGGCAGTGTCAAACTTCATGATTGCTACAAACGAGTTAACCGAACAAAAATGCAATAACAAAGCCGTTTTGTCTGAATTGTTGATTTTAGTTTCAAGTTACGCTCCACACATTGCGGAAGAATTATGGGCCAAATTAGGTAACACTGAAAGCATTACAAAAGCAAGCTTTCCAACTTTTAATCCTGCCTTTTTAGTTGAAGCCAACTTTGAGTATCCGGTTTCTTTTAACGGTAAAATGCGTTTCAAACTTTCTTTACCAACAGAAATGTCGAAAGAGGATGTTGAAGCTGCAGTTTTAGCAGATGAACAATCAGCTAAATACTTAGACGGAAAGACGCCGAAGAAAGTAATTGTGGTGCCAAAAAGGATTGTAAACATTGTGGTTTAAAAGGATTTTCCAACCCATATTAGCCAACTTGCGTTAACTATAAAAAGATAACGCATGAAATACTTTGTCATTTTACTTGCAATCCCACTACTAGTTGCGTCTTGCAAAAAAGAAAACTTGAAAAAATTAGATGGGGTTAATTATCCAACTGAAAGTCATTTTTTTGATGTAAATAGTGATGGAACGGCAGATTTTGAACTCCGTTTTACGCAGGTATCAAGTAAAGATATCCCTGTTTCCGAATCTATTATTACAGGTAAATTAATAGAACTAAATTCAACACTTTTACTACCTCATATTGGTGGAAAAACCTTAAAATTAGCTAAAGGAGACCAAATTGATCATCCGGGCGAATTTATAGACTTGGTACACTATGATCGAAAAATAGTTTCAAGAGAATGGAACGGAGATCAATGGGATGAATTTTGGACAGTTGATGCCATTTCAGAAGAGACTTATTATATCGGTTATTTATTAAACAACAGTATAGAAAAGAATTTGGGTTGGGCGGAATTTGATATTAATATAGAAGACGCTACCATTACCATGATAGATTCGAAGCAAACTAGTGAAGATTTTATTGTAATTGACTAAAGTTTTTCAGCCTTCCCAAATAACTCTGTTAGTTTCTTAAAAAAGAAAATACTGTCCCAAAATGGATTATAAATATTGAGATATTATTCCAACGGTTTCAGTAATTATTTCGTGTTTATATAAAACCATTACTATTTATGAAACAGTATCTACTTCTAATCATATTAGGACTAAACATGAGCGCCTTCTCCCAGCAAATACAACTCACGCCAAGTTTTGGTGCATCAACTTATTATCGAATTTTCCCAGATGAGTATTATGACAATCCAAATGATTTAAAACTGACAACGGATATTGCCATTCAATACTTGCATAAGGTGAATTTTGGAACATTTAGTTACGGCATTAACTTCACCGATTATTCAGGCAAACACTTAGATGGGTGGTATGGTTTTTCGGGATATGGTAAAACCGAGGGAGACTTCCATAATCGCTCAGTCGGCATTCAATTTGCTTTTATTGATCGTGTTTTTAATGACAAGTTTGAAGCAGTATATGGCATTAACTGGAACTATCGAATAACAAGTTCGCGAACAGGTTACAGCACCTATTATTCAGTTTCTTCTATAGAACCATATTATGGCTTATTAAATTCAGAAGGTGGAAGAAAGTTCTTGCCATTTTTAACTTGCGGACTTGCCTACCCCATTTCAATTAATGATCAATTTATTTTTGTTCCCGGTTTCAAAACTGCCTTTGGTTTATTAAAAGAATATGATGATTATCGCCGTTGGAGCAATTATTTTAGCCTTGGATTGCGGTATGATTTTACAGCATCAGATAAAAAATAAAAGAGGCATCTACGCGAACGTAAATGCCCCTCACCTTTCATAGAGGTTGGTTGGTTATCTCTTTATAATTCTTCCTGAATAATGTTTTCCGTTAATGAGCATTGAATAATTATACAGCCCATTAGATACTTCCGTTTCAATTTCTGACTTTCCGTCCCAAGTAATAGACTGTGCGCCTTGCTCCTGTTCACCGCGGTATAATCTTCGCACGATCTTTCCGTTCATGTCATAAATAAACAAACTAACAAAGCTCTTTTCGGTTAAGTTATATTCAATAGCAATCGTTTCATCAAATGGATTCGGATAAACTGATATCTGCTTATTCGGCAGGATTTCTTCCTCAGCACTTAAATCCTCCAGGTAAATTGTATTTAAGCTGTCCAAATTGACAAATTCATCTCCTTCTTCATATCCCATAATATGGAAATACACCAAAAACATTTCGTCTGTCGTATTAAATCCTGGGCCAACATCAACAGGCGGATCTGCAGGATTGTGCGGATTACCGCTTGTATTATCAAACTCGGCTTTCCCTCTCAAATTACTTCCTGCTGGCATTTTTTGCATGTATTCAAACCAATAAAAATCTTGCCAGTCAAAATTCCATCTTGGAATTCTAACAAAAGGAATCGTATCTCCACCTGGGTCTAAAGCATATGCTTCAATTGATTTACCTAAAAGATGCATGTGTGGAAAAGTACTTAACACTGTAACATCAAGCGCAATATCATCATATGCGGCATTTACTGTAGTCACTTCATCAGCAGGCAAGTCAAATTCCCAATTCTGTAAGAAAGCTCCAGCCAAAATTTCTCTAAAATCATCTACAGGCTCATCATAAAAGTAAAAATGAACTTTAGTTTGATCATACTCACCATAACTACCGTGTGGGTAATGCATTGCAAATACAACATTTGAACCTGCAGTCAAAATCATTCCTGCCGAAAAGTCTTCTGAACTTGGGAAAATAGTTGGTCTTGCACCTGGCGTATAACCAGCCATTAATGGATCAACAGTAGGTCCACCACAATTTCCTCCAATCGTATCAGTAGGGTAATCACCTTCTGCATCTGCATGAACTAAACAATGGTGTACAATTGAAGAATTTCCTGGAATAATTTCTATTGCTTTAACTTTTCTATCATTCGCCAAACCTGTTGGCAATGAAATACAGATATAATCGTCAAACTCTTCTGTAGCCTTACTCATATAAAGTGGCATCTCTACAACCAAATCAGGTGTACCTGGTAAAAGTTGCTCTGCATCAAATACGGGAGGTGGTGGTGCCAATTCTGGATCTCCTTCAAGTCCTCCACCATTTGCCCAATCAATTATTGTATTTCTTTCATATTCTGTCAATATTCTTTCGTCAAAATAATGTTGGAAAGAAGAATCCGGCATCCACGGGGGCATTACATTATACTCTACATAAGACTGAATTAGAGAACGATAATCGTAAGCGGTAGAATATTCTAATATTGAAAAGGGCGCCACTCCATCTGGATTATGACACTTTGCACATTTATCAAAAAAAATCTCTGCAGCATCCTCACTCCAAGTAGGTTGAGCCATAGCAGAAATTGATAAAAAAGCAAAAATAAAAGAGAGTAAAAGTTGTTTCATGCAGTACATTATTTTAATGCTATCATCCCCAAAATTCACTCACAAACTATGTAATACTAGTTCTAGCAAATTGGTAGACAACCACCAAATATAATGTTAATTCCCATTAAATCAAAGTAATCAGTCCTAACCAACCAGATTTGAAGCAAAGATTCGGGTCTGTTTATCTGTTTCAAATAATTGCTCCAATGTTGGATTTTTTATGAAGGCTATTTCACTTACAGCCTTTTCATTGATCTCTGCTATTTCCAAAAACTTAATCTTATCTGCTAAGAAAGCAGCAACTGAAATTTCGTTTGCAGCATTTAAAATACAAGGAGCGTTTCCACCTTTTTCCATCACCTCGTAAGCCAACCTCAAATTTGTAAAAGTTTCCAAATCTGGCTTTTCAAAAGTAAGGGTTGGATAGTCCATAAAATTGAAACGTTCAAAATCAGTTTCCATACGGTTTGGATATGTTAAAGCATACTGTATTGGTAACTTCATGTCGGGTAAACCCATTTGAGCTTTCATTGATCCATCTTTAAATTGCACTAAAGAGTGGACAATAGATTGAGGATGCACAATTACATCAATTTGCTCATTCTTTAAACCGAATAACCATTTTGCTTCAATCACCTCTAAACCTTTATTCATCATTGAAGCAGAATCAATAGTGATTTTTGCGCCCATTTCCCAATTGGGATGTTTGAGTGCTTGTTCTTTCGTTGTGTTTTGCAAATCTGCCCGCTTTTTGCCACGGAAAGGACCTCCAGAAGCAGTCAAATAAATTTTCTCTATTGGGTTTTGATATTCTCCCGTTAAACATTGGAAAATAGCAGAATGCTCAGAGTCTACAGGATAAATATTAACGCCCTTTTGTCTTGCTAGTTTTGTAATAATCTCACCGGCAACAACAAGGGTTTCTTTATTTGCCAAAGCAATATTCTTTCCTGCTTCAATAGCTGCAATTGTAGGTTTTAATCCTGAAAACCCAACCAAAGCTGTTAAAACAATGTCCACCTCATCCATTTGCGTAACCTGAGCCAACGCTTCTTCTCCGGTGTACACTTTAATATCTGCCTCAAATAAAGCATTGTCTACTTTTTCATACAACGACTCCTCCGCTATAACCACCACGTTTGGACGAAACTCTAAGGCTTGTTCAATCAATAAATCGGCATTTCGGTTAGCTGTTAAAACAGAAATCTCAAAAATTTCAGGGTAGGATTTCACCACCTCTAGTGTTTGTGTTCCTATTGATCCTGTTGAACCTAAAAGCGCTATCTTTTTCTTTTCTGACATCAATGCAAAAATAAGGTTTGTTAAATATAATCCGTTTGAATTTAAAGCTGAATCTAAAATTATGAACTTAATTCAATCCGATTAAAAACAACTATCAACCCATTTAGTTCAAGAAATTCTAAAAATATTACGTTCACAACACACCATTAATAGGGCATTCTTTCTGTTTAAATCAGCATTTCCTATTCAACTCAATTTGTTATTCTTTAAAATTTGATTTCTAGTTACTTCGTTTTTTTTATCATTTTTTTGGTTGAATAAAAAATCTCCTTATCTTTGCACTCCCTTCTTCAAAAGTGAAGAAATAGTGCGTAATGCGGGTGTGGTGAAATTGGTAGACATGCTAGACTTAGGATCTAGTGCTTCACGGCGTGTGGGTTCGAGTCCCTCCACCCGCACTAACAATGGTCTAGGCTTAGCCTAGGCCATTTTTGTTTAAAACAAAATTTGATAACAATGAATGTTGTAGAGGAAAAAATTGACGATTTAAATGCAATTCTTAGAGTAACAATTACTCCTGAGGATTACTCAGAAAATGTAAACAAGGTCATTAATGATTACCGTAAACAGGCAAATATCCCTGGATTTAGACCAGGAAAGATTCCTGTAAGCTTGATTAAAAAGAAATATGGTAAGTCTATTTTGGCTGAGGAGTTGAATAAAATGGTGAATCAATCCATCAATGATTTTATTACAACGAACAAATTAAACGTATTGGGTAATCCATTACCGAAAGCTGACGAAGAAGTAAAAGGTGATTTTGCTAATCCGCAAGAATTCGAATTTGCATATGAAATTGGAGTTGCTCCTGAATTTGATGTTAAATTATCTAAAAGCAACAAGTTTGACTATTTAAAAGTTGAAGTTTCTGATGAAATGTTAGATAAAGAGGTTGATAACTTAGCAAAAAGATATGGAACTTTAGTTGCTGCTGAAGAAGCAGGCGAAAACGACATGGTTTTAGGTGAATTTACTCAAGTTGGTGGCGAAATCAAAAACACGTCAACAATTTCTCTTGAGTTTATTGAAGATGAAGATGCTAAGAAAATGTTGGTAGGTCAAAAACCTGGTACAACATTAACAGTTGATCCTCGCAAAGTTTCTAAAGGGACTGAAGACATGGCATCAATGTTAGCTATTACTCCAGAAGAAGCAGAAACGCTAGAAGGTGAATTTGAATTCAACATTACTGAAATCAAAACTATGTTACCTGCAGCTGTTGATCAAGCATTGTTTGACAAACTTTTTGGTGAAGGAGCAGTTAAATCTGAAGAAGAACTAAGAGAAAAGATCAGTGGTGATTTAGAGCGTATGTTCGGAAATGACTCAGACCGTTTATTGAGCCAAAAGATTAGTGATGCTTTAATTGAAAAAACTTCATTTGAATTACCAGATGAGTTTTTAAAGCGTTGGATTATGGCATCAAGCGAAAAAGAAATTTCTAAAGAAGAAATTGATGCAGATTTTGAGAACTACAAAAAGAGTTTGAAATGGCAGTTAATTCAAAATAAACTGATCAAAGAGAACGACATCAAAGTAGAAAACGAAGAAATTCTAGAGTACACGAAAGGATTGTTAATCAACCAATTTGCTCAGTATGGCATGCCAGCACCAGAGGAAGATGTATTGAACGAACAAGCAAAAAACGTACTTCAAAATAAAGAAGAAGCCAACAAAATTTATGACAACGTTTACGGTGTTAAAATGTTGAACTTTTTCAAAGACACGGTTAAATTGAACGAAAAATCAATGCCTTATGATGATTTCATCAAGGTAGCTTACGGTCAAAACTAGACCAGAAATATAATTTCACTTTATTATTCGAAAAAATAATACCTATATTTATGGGTATTATTTTTTTTGCGTTAAATCCGCTGAAAGTGGCAATAAAATGTTGAACTATTTAGTTTACACATTCACCAATCAAATTTGGTCAATTGCATTCAATTTTTGTATCGGATAAATAGCAATATTAAAGTAATTACAATACACTTATTAAAACGAAAACTAATTACATGTTTGGAAAAGACGAATTTAGAAAATACGCTACGAAGCATCACGGGATTAACGGTAATGTTGTAGACAATTACATTACTTCATCTCTAACGCCATATATTATTGAAGAGCGCCAGTTAAATGTTGCTCAAATGGACGTTTTCTCACGTTTGATGATGGATAGAATCATCTTTTTAGGAACGGGGATTGATGATCACGTGGCTAATATTATTACAGCACAATTATTATTCTTAGAATCTGTAGATCCTAAAAAAGACATTCAAATTTATTTAAACTCACCAGGTGGTGGAGTTTATGCTGGTTTAGGAATTTATGATACTATGCAATATATTGCTCCAGATGTAGCAACAATTTGTACAGGTATGGCAGCATCAATGGGAGCTGTATTATTGTGCGCTGGTGCAGAAGGAAAAAGATCTGCATTACCACATTCACGTGTTATGATCCACCAACCTTTAGGTGGTGCACAAGGTCAGGCATCTGATATTGAAATTACAGCTCGCGAAATTCAAAAATTAAAGAAAGAATTGTACGACATTATTGCGAAGCATTCAGGAAAAGATTATGAAACTGTTTGGAAAGATTCAGATCGTGATTATTGGATGATTGCTCAAGAAGCAAAGGATTACGGGATGGTTGATGAAGTGTTAGGAACTCCTGTTGCTGCTGAAACGCATAATGCAGACAAATAGATAGAATAGTTATGGCTAAAAATGAGGGGATAAATTGTTCTTTTTGTGGTAGACCAAAGAATGAAGTTGGTATTTTAATTGCCGGTGTTACAGGTCATATTTGTGAAAACTGCATTGAGCAGGCGCATCAAATTGTAGATGAGCAAATCAAATTTGACGAACCAGGTGAATTAACTACTGACTTTAATCTATTAAAACCTGCACAGATTAAAGAACAATTGGATGAGTACATTATTGGACAGGATGAAGCCAAAAAAGTACTTTCAGTTGCTGTATATAATCACTATAAAAGGTTATCAATAGCGAATAAGGGCGAGGAGATGGAAATCGACAAATCAAATGTAATTTTGGTTGGACGCACGGGAACAGGTAAAACGCTTTTGGCAAAAACAATTGCTAAGACTTTAAATGTTCCATTTTGCATTGCAGATGCTACTGTGTTGACTGAAGCAGGTTATGTTGGAGAGGATGTTGAAAGCATTTTATCCCGTTTATTACAAGCGGCAGATTTTAATGTAGAAGCAGCTGAAAAAGGAATTGTTTTTATTGATGAAATCGATAAAATTGCGAGAAAGTCTGACAACCCTTCAATTACCAGAGATGTATCTGGAGAAGGTGTGCAACAAGCCATGCTAAAATTACTCGAAGGAACTGAGGTTAACGTTCCACCACAAGGTGGGCGAAAGCATCCAGAGCAAAAAATGATTAAGGTTAACACTAAAAACATCTTGTTTATTGCAGGTGGAGCTTTTGACGGTGTTGAAAAAATCATTGGACGTAGAGTAAATCGAAACATGATTGGATTTGCATCTAAGGACGCGGAAAAACCAGACGAAGAAAATCTATTGGAATACATTATTCCAACTGATATAAAAGAGTTTGGGTTGATTCCAGAATTAATTGGACGAATGCCAGTTTTAACTTACTTGCATCCGTTAGACGAAAAAGCTTTGCGTCGTATTTTAACTGAACCAAAAAATGCATTGGTAAAACAATATGTGCATTTATTTGAATTGGACGGTGTTAAATTACAGCTAGATGCAGAAGTATTAGACTTTATAGTAAGCAAGGCGCTTGAATATAAATTGGGCGCCAGAGGACTAAGGTCAATTTGTGAAGCCATTTTAAATGATGCTATGTTTGATATACCTTCTCAAAAAGATGTGAAAACATTTAGAGTTGATTTGAACTATGCAGAATCTAAATTTGCCGGATCAAAAATGGCCAAACTTAAAATTGCATAGTTATGGACAAGAACAAAATTGCCAACGTAGATTACCTTGACTATAGTGAAGGTACACCTGAAACAAGAGCAAAATTTATCCAAGAGTTTGGAGATTCATTCTCTAACATGGGATTTGCGATTGTGAAAAATCATGGAGTTACTTCAGAATTAAGAAGTAAACTTTTTGAGGTCTCTAAAAAATTCTTTGCTTTACCAGATGATGTAAAAGCCAGTTATGAGCATGAAAAATTACATGGTCAGCGCGGTTATATCTCTAAGAACAAAGAAAGTGCAAAAGGCAAATCAGTTCCAGATCTAAAAGAGTTTTATCATATTGGACAAACAGTTACTGACAACGACCCTATTAAGGAGGAGTATCCAGATAATATTTGGCCCAATGAAGTTGTAGAGTTTGAAGCTGTGGGGCAACAAGTGTTTAATACATTTGAGAATACTGGACGTAATTTATTGCGTGCTATTGCTCTTTATTTAGGCTTGGACGAGCAATACTTTGATGATAAAATTCACAATGGTAATAGTATTTTACGCTTGTTACATTATTATCCAGTAGCAGATAAATCACAGATTCCTGAGGGAGCAGTGAGAGCTGCGGCACACGGAGATATTAACTTGATTACCCTTTTAATGGGCGGAAGTGCGAAAGGTTTACAAGCGCAATCATTAGATGGAAATTGGATCTCTGTAGATCCTGGGCCAGATGAAATTGTGATTAATATTGGAGACATGCTAGCTCGTTTAACAAATGACCGTTTACGATCTACCCAACATCAGGTAATTACACCGGATGAGGAATCATGGACTAAACCGCGTTATTCAACACCATTTTTCTTGCACCCACGTTCAGACATGGATTTAACATGTTTAAATGACTGCATTAATGCTGAAAATCCAAAAGGATATGCCGACATGACTGCAGGAGAATTTTTAACTGAGCGATTAATTGAATTGGGTTTACGTAAGAAATAGATCAATCTTAAAATTATTATAGCCCCTTGAACTTTAAAGTTTGAGGGGCTTTTTTTACGCACTAATGAGGATGAGGTAATAAATTAAACCAAACGCTCCCCTTTTAATTTTAAACTAAACTTATAAATACTCATTCCTTTTATAGGGTAATCGGCTTGCAGCTCTAAATCGTCAATTAAATCTTGAACTAATGTAAGTCCTGTGGATCCTAGTTTAATCTTTTCTTCAAAATCAAATCCAGCACCACTATCCGTTATTATGATCTGATCCTCAGACGAAGAATGTCCTTTTTTTATTTCCAGTTTAAAAAAGTAATTTGTTTGGGTTGAATTCGAATATTTAAGCGAATTAATAAATATTTCAGTTAACAATAAACCAAAGTGAATGGCCGTTTTGGAATTGACAATATAATCTCCATGTATTACTGTACCAATCTGACTTTCTTCATTTGGAGCTTGTAGTTTAAATTCGGTAAATAGTTCATTCAGATAATTTGTAAAATTAATTTCAAAATACCCCTCTCTTTCCCCAAGCATATTGTGCACTTTATGCATAGAAAAAATTCGTTGTTCAAATTCATCAAGAATTGATATCACATCTTCAGAATCTGACTTGGCTTTATAACGGCGCAATAATCCAATTAAAATGGCAAAATTATTTTTTACTCTGTGGTCAATTTCGGTTATTAACATTTTTTTTTCTTCCAACAAGTCGTTCAGCTCAGCTTGCAAACGTCTTCTATATCTTGCTTCGAGCGCCGAAGCCAAAATCAAACCAGAGCTATAAACAAATGATTTTTCGTCCTGAGTAAAAACTCTTTCAACGGAGCCCGTTTTTTCAATTCTTAAAACCCCTATAAATTCAGATGCGATACGAATTGGGATAGTAATAGAACTAATAACGTCATTTGGTTTTAGATATAATTCTATAAATTTAATTCTGCTTTGATTTTCCAATTCATTAGAAAAAACAGAGATTTCCTCACTACACAGTTTTTTAAAGCAATAAGGAAGAGCTTCTTTCGTAAAAACTGTATTTTTTTGAAATTGATCCGTCCGTGCGTCAAATTCTCCTATTGATGTTAAGCGATCCTTATTCTCATTTAACAGCCACACACTTAATCGCTCTAACCTAACAGATTTTAAAATAGGTTTTGCAATTTTTTGAAAAATCTCATCTATTTGATCTCTTTTAAGCTCATGAATTTTCGAAATGCTATCCAATTCATCCAATAAATTAATATTATGATTATACTTTTCCATATGTTAAAATACAAATTTTATTCTAGAAATCTGTAAATCAAATATTTAACCGAAATAATCTTACGCTAGAATTAGAGCAGACTTAAAGATTACATTTATACGCATAAAAAGCCCCTCATTTCCCAAAACACAGTTAGAAAACAAGAGAGGCAATTTATGTTTAATTAAACTTATTCTACTACAACTACCGCAGCATTTGTACACCGATATTTATATCTAATCCTTCCTCCTTCAGGTGTACCTTGAGCAACGTCATGCACAGTTGATCGATCCATGTAAACAGTAGAGCTTCCTAATGCCAAATCACTTTTTTGAGTTATTCCCATCACTATTTCTGTTGCACCATAATCAGTCGTCCAAAAAGAAGCATCTTCTCCCCACGTCCAAGACCCGACAAATACCCCCACATGTTGATTTGATGACAATGCCGCTCCGTTCCAAATCAAACTTTCAACAACCCCTTTAGTTATGGTATCAAACTCGGGCTGAAAAGCAATTACCTCACCAGTTGGAACAGTATTAGTATACATTACCCCGTTCGTATTTGTATAAACAAAAGTTCCTCCATCTAACTGTCCACCATATTCCTTATGATGTCCGCCATACCATATATTATAAGGTAAGGTTTCCCCGTTGAATGAAACCGAGGCACCAGAAGTATCCGTTAACTCCATTAACGTTCCTGTTGATCCTCCAAATCTAAAACGAGCTACCACATGGGTTTTATCTTCATTATGATTATAAAACAACTCATAATCACTATAAACCTTATTTTGACTTCCATCAGACAAATCCTCTTTTTTACAAGAAGTAAAAATCATACCTAATGCTAAGATTGCAAAAAATACTTTTTTCATGATTGATAATATTACGTTCCTTTTCAGTTATAAGTCGTTTCAAGATCCCTTTCCCCCTATCGTGTCATATTTAAAACCGCACGTTTATTCCTAAGCACGGCGGTTGTCAGTTGCTACAAATCACTATATTTGCAGCCGCACAAAGATTTTAACCAATGGTTTTAATACTTGTGCGGCTATTTACTCAAGAGTAATTTTTAAGTAAATGCAAATACTGGAAAGGTGGCAGAGTGGCTGAACGCGCACGCTTGGAAAGCGTGTTTACGGTAACGTAACGGGGGTTCGAATCCCCCTCTTTCCGCAATGTTACAAAAACTTTCGAAGCGTCTACGTTTCTAGAAGTTTTTTGGTTCGTAGGGGATAAGTATTGAAAATCATCTAGACGCCCTGCCATAACTGGGGTAGTGAAGGGTTCGACAATTTAATGCTAAAAACGGGAGGGCGCTACCGTAACTAGAACGAATTCACTGTAGATATGGATAAGTTTGATTTCTCCCTAAGAAGACAAAAGCCCTTTAAAATTGAGAGAGTAGATTTCTCTGGAATCAATTGATGAGGTTCGAGAGTTGAAAGTCTAAACGCCATATTTGACATAAATCAAAAATGAGACTAGTATAAAACTAGGCATCTTGTTGATTACAATAGTTAATAAAAAAATAAATAGTGTAAATTTGATTCACTCTAATTAAAGACAAATTAGTACTAATTTTAAGCTAAACCATTCATAAGTAACACTTTATTTATAGCTTTGTAAATACTTAAAACACGAGTGAAAGCAAAAGTATCACCCATATTATTCCTTATTATTCTTATAGCCCCTGCTTTAGTTACATATTGCTGGATAAAATACAGACAGTCAGAAGTACGCCATGAAGTAAAAAAAATGATTATTAAAGGTATTGATAAGGATGAGTTAGTTTTACTAAAATTTTCTAAAAAAGATGTTGAAGAACAGTTAGAGTGGGAACATTCCAAAGAATTTGAGTATAATGAACAAATGTATGATGTGGTTGAGTCAAAAGTTATTGGTGATACTACATATTACTGGTGTTGGTGGGATAATGATGAAACGAAGTTAAATAAACAACTTTCTGATCTTGCGGCAAATGCATTTAACAATGATCCTCAAAAAAATGAAAAACAAAATCGACTAATTTCTTTTTATAAAGCGTTGTATTTTGAGCAAGAAAAAAACTGGACATCTTTTGTTACTATCCAAGAACATCAGCTTAATGTTCCTTATCGTGTTTCCTTTTCTTGGTTCACTTTAACTCCACCAGTTCCTCCCCCTCAATCATAGTTAACAAAACATCCTACTTTACCCCGTTTTGCTTTATAGAATATAGTGCACTAGATATTTAATACCATGGAAAGTCATAATCTTAGTTAGTCTAACACTTAATTTTGTTAAGGTTAGAAGACTCTTTTTTATCTCTAGGTCTATATAACTGCGAATTTTGGTATTTAATTACTACTGTTCGTCAAATTTTCTATTCAACAATCGGGTATCCTATTCTTATCAAAAAAATGGGAGAATTGTGTCCATTTCGCGACACTCATTTTGTTTAACTAATAAATTTCACAATGAAAAACATCATATTATTGTGGTTATTGGGAGTGATGGGTATTGCCCATTCTCAAATAGTAACCATTATCGATCAAGAGACTAATAAACCATTAGAACTCGTAACACTGATCAGTAAAAACCCTAAAGTATATGCAACAACTAATGCAGACGGACAAGCCGACCTATCCTTATTTAGAGGGGCTAACGCAATTGAAATTCGAATGATAGGCTATAAAAAGATAGTGGAAAGTTTCTCTTCTATTGCGTCTCTAGGATTCAATATTTCTCTTGAAACATCTAATCTTAGTTTAGACCAAGTTGTAATTTCAGGTACCCGTTGGGATCAATTATCACGAAATATACCTTCGAAAATTATCACGATTTCACCTAACGATATTACTTTTCAAAATCCTCAAACAGCTGCGGATTTATTAGGTATTTCTGGTAAGGTTTATATACAAAAAAGTCAGCAAGGCGGAGGAAGCCCTATGATTAGAGGTTTTGCCACCAATAGACTTCTTTATACCGTTGATGGAGTGAGGATGAATACCGCTATTTTTAGAGGTGGTAACCTTCAAAACGTAATCAATATTGATCCATTTACAGCAGAAAAAACTGAAGTTCTTTTTGGACCGGGTTCCATTATATACGGTAGTGACGCTATTGGAGGAGTAATGAGTTTTCAAACGTTGACTCCTCAATTATCGTTAACGGATAAGCCCTTAGTTAAAGGAACGGCTGTTACCCGTTACTCTTCAGCAAACGCGGAAAGAACAGGTCATTTTGACGTAAATGTTGGTTGGAAAAAATGGGCTATGGTAACAAGCTTTAGTGCATGGGATTTTGACCATTTAAGACAAGGAAGCCATGGTCCTAACGAGTATGTAAAACCTTATTATGTTCAACGGCAGGATAGTGTAGACGTAGTGATTACTCAGGACGATCCACTACTTCAAATTCCTTCTGCCTATTCGCAAATAAACCTGATGCAAAAGATTCGTTTCAGTCCCAATAAGAAGTGGGATTTTCAATATGGTTTTCATTATTCGGAGACATCTTCCTATGGTCGATATGATCGTCATAACCGAATCAAAAATGGGACCGCTCGTTACGCTGAATGGAACTATGGGCCACAAAGTTGGATGATGAATAATTTAAGTGTTACGCATACGGGTAATAATGTGATTTACGACAAACTGACGCTCCGCTTGGCACAACAATCATTTGAAGAAAGCCGAATTGATCGGTCACTGAATAAAGAGGAGAGAACCGAAAATACAGAACGAGTAGATGCATATTCTGTTAATCTTGATTTAAAAAAATCGATCGGTAAAAAGAACACTTTATTTTACGGGGCTGAATACATTTTAAATGATGTAAATTCCAAAAGTGTTTTAACGGATATTTCCAGTGGAGAAACGACAACAGGGCCTGCCCGCTATCCAAATGCTATCTGGACTTCTATTGCGGTATACCTTAATAATTCCTTTGAAATTACAAAGAAGTTCACCTTACAAACAGGCGTGCGTTATAATCAATTCAATTTGGAAGCAGATTTTAACAATAACCTCGATTTTTATCCATTCCCATTTCAGAAAGCTTCTATTAATAATGGGGCATTAACAGGAAGTATAGGTAGTGTTTATCGTCCTTCCAAAAGTTGGGTAATTAGTATGAATTTAGGTACGGCTTTTAGGTCTCCTAATGTAGATGATATAGGTAAAGTGTTTGACTCTGAACCTGGAGCCGTAACTGTTCCCAATCCTGATTTACAGGCAGAATATGCTTATAATATGGATTTGGGTATTGTCAAAAATTTTGGGGAATTTCTTCAAATTGATGTTACGGGCTATTATACGGTTTTACAAAATGCTTTGGTAAGAAGAGATTTTCAAATTAATGGACAGGATAGTATTATGTATGATGGGCAAATGAGTCAGGTTCAAGCCATTCAAAATGCCGCACATGCCTATGTTTACGGAATTCAGGCAGGACTTAACATAAATCTTTCAGCAGGTTTCAGTTTTTCATCCAATATCAACTATCAGGTGGGTGAAGAAGAATTGGACAATGGAGATTTAAGTGCTTCCCGTCATGCTGCTCCACTTTTTGGAGTATCTCGTCTTAGCTTTAAAAGGAATGATTTAAGGTTACAGGTTTACTCGACTTATCAAGGTGAGCGGAAACATGAAGATCTTGCCGTTTCAGAGCAAAAGAAAGATGAAATTTATGCGAAAGATGTTAATGGAGAAAACTATGCTCCTGCTTGGTATACGTTTAACCTAAAAGCCATGTATAATTTAACAGAAATGTTTAGCGTAAGTGCAGGGGTCGAAAACATAACCGATCAACGTTATCGCCCATACAGTTCAGGTCTTTCTGGGGCTGGTAGAAACTTCATTTTTTCACTTAAAGCTACATTTTAAATTTTAATCCTACGACCTAGTTGCCCTGACTCTTTAGAACAACTAGGTCGTTTTTAATCCATTTATTATGGAAAGAAAAAAACATGCTTCTATTTTGAGAGGCACGCGTAAAATTCACCGCTTAATGGGGATCAGTCTATTTTTATTTTTTATGATTGTCTCATTGAGTGGAATACTTTTAGGATGGAAGAAAAATAGCAATGGTCTTATTTTACCTCAGTCGTATCACGGGACTTCTACAAATCTTGACAATTGGTTGTCATTTGATTCACTTCATATTATTGCGTGTAATGTATTACATGATTCGGTTGATTCAAATCTATCACTTGAACTCGAACGTATTGATGCAAGACCAAAAAAAGGTATGGTGAAATTTGTATTTATTGATCACTATTGGGGAGTTCAAATAGATGCTACTACTGGAGATTTATTGCATATTGAAAGGAGACATTCCGATTTTATTGAAAACATTCATGACGGTTCAATCCTTGACTATTTATTCAATACAAAGGGCGAAATTCTTAAATTGATTTATACCTCAATAATGGGGTTATCACTCCTCTTATTTACTGTCACAGGTTTTTGGTTATGGTGTGGCCCCAAAATCATGCGAAAAAAAACAAAGTTCCATGAAAAAAATTCTTAAACATCTTTTTGGGTCTCATTCAAAACCCAATTTAGAGGAATTAGATCCTTTCTACAGAGAAACCGTTTCTGAATTTCCTGAAAAGGTTAGATTACAATATTGTGAGAATCTACTTGGTCGCCTTACTTATGACTTAAAAGAGACAAACAACATAATCCAAATTCGACATTTAAAACAGAAAATCGGTGCGGTAGAAAGAGAAATTGGAATAATTAAAAGTTAAATTATGACTTTATTTCCCTAAAAACCTCCTGCTCCGTCGCTGAAGCTTTGGCGCAAGCGTTCCAACGCCTTTAAATCCTCAATAACCTCCGTAAAATCACTTCGGTTTTCAAAGAAAAGAGGGTTCGATAACAGTCCCCCTCTTTCCGCAATGAAAAACCTTGAAACTACTGCGTTTCAAGGTTTTTTTGAATTGTAGGGGATAGTTGTTATAATTCATCTGAAAACTTTGATATACCAGTGCTTTGAGAGGGTTCGACAATTTATTTCTTTGTAACACTTAAAACTGGCGATTGTAAA
This sequence comes from uncultured Crocinitomix sp., assembly GCA_937139035.1. Taxonomy (GTDB): domain Bacteria; phylum Bacteroidota; class Bacteroidia; order Flavobacteriales_D; family Crocinitomicaceae; genus Crocinitomix. The sequence continues at coordinate 47,468 of CAKZPK010000519.1, forward strand.
TATTCAGAAAAAGAGTTCCCTGTAGATATGGATAAAATTGAGTTTTGGAAGCAGGAGACGGTCCGTCTATAGAGGATGAAATTAACGGACGAGATTTGTTTGGAGCGTATTGAGGGGTTTAGGGCTTAGGAACAATAAGTACGCAAAATGTCTTGGAAAACACTAAGTGAAAAACGAAAAAAATAGATCCGACTGGGTCTAATGTCAATAGGAGGCTTCACTTTTTGGTTAGGCAGTTGATTTTACATTGACTACAACTATCCCGTCGTAGTTGATGGTGTAGGTGACTCAAGACGTACTTTTGGCGGTAAATTTGGTTTTATTAACTCTCTTTTTTCAGGTTTAGCCCTTGGAGGAATTATCTTTTCAATTATTCTTCAACAAAAGGAACTAAAGCTTCAACGTAATGAATTGAAAAAGAGAAGAGGGGAGTTTAAGGATCAATACTTTCAAACAACCTTTTATTCGCCGGAAGTTTTTGTTTTTCAAGAAAGTTTATTTTGAAAATTGGCGAATGTAAATTTAGAGTATTCCATAATATTCATACTTTTTTCACATTTAAGCTTCTTCTTCAACCGATACCTCGCAGTTCGAAGACTTCCCATATTAATTCCTAACATATCCGATTGATTTTTAGATTTAATTTCGAGAAAATTTAGTTGAATAATGAGAAGATCAGATTTGGTGAGTTCGGGATGTAAGTTTAATAGGTATTCTATGTATCCAGGATAGAGAGCATCAAATTTGCGCTGAAAGTTTTGGATACCATCAGGTAATACAAAGGAGTAATTAGTTAACTCTTCCAACGTTAAACCCATTTCCTGACCTTCAGTCGAAGACGGCCCATCCTCCATTCTGGAGTGTCTATCCATTTGTTCCTTCCTTTTTTTGATTTGAACCCCACTTATCTCCAAACCTAAATTTGACTCCCTCGTGGAATTCAATTCTCCTTGTTGAACAAAATTCTTTCTGTTGATTACTCCAGGCAACCGAATTTTCTTCTTACCGAATAATAAAAATATAAACAGGCATATGAAACAAGTCATTAACATAGCCAGAAAAGATTTGAACGTGCTCGTAGTTGATTTTTCTCCTATTTGGGCCCCTCTCTCAAATGAGTCCACTTGCGAAATTTTATTCAAGCTATTTGTCCAATCGACTAAATTCAGCCGTTTTTGATGTTCAGGGGTATTTAACACTTTGATCAAGGAGTCGTGAAAATTACTGTAAAATTTTTCATGGACAAAATCACCAGTTTTCGCATAAAAACTGGATAAATTTTCAGTTGTTTGTACAAGGTGTTGTTCAAATTCAATTTTAACAGCCAAATCATGCGCTTTTTTACTATAATCGATCGCCTTTTCATAGTGCTCGTTGTTGCCTTCAATTATCGACAATAGGCTATAACAAATTACTTTGTTACTAAAGAATTTGGAATTATCACCAATATCTTCGAGTAATTCTAATAACCTTTTTTTCGCTTCAACTGAGTTTCCTATATGGTTATATACTGTAGCGATTTGAAACTTCGTATTTATTAATTTGGGTTCAACTTTAAGTTTGAAGAAAATATCCTCACATTGTTTCAAAAGCTCAATTCCCCTGATGGCATCTCCAAATTCGGCATCATACATAGCAAGCTGAACCTGTACCGTAGCAATGCGATATGGATTTCTGGCAATTACACCTAATTGGTAAGCCTGTTTAAAGTATTTCAGTCCCAATTTCTTTTCTCCGTAATTTCTGCAAATTCTACCCATTGAATCATTCGTTGTCGATAAAAGGTCAGGATCTTTTACCTTCAATTTGTTGTTCATTAGGTAGCTTAGGCACATGAGAGCTGAATCAAGCATATCGTTTTGAGAATAAGAAACTCCCAAGAAATATATAGATTCGTATACTTGATTTGGCGAATTCGCACGTCGTAATAAGTAGAGTGACGATTGGAGCATTTGGCCAGGTGAGAGTTCTTGTGAACCATAAATTGTGAGTAATTCATTTCTGTCATTTTTATCTTGAATCATTTTTAGTTTGATCGAAGTCGTATCTAAAATTGCCGGCGTTTGATCTTGAGATTTACCCACTAAAAATGAAAAAAACAAAAAGAAGAAAAAGACTACTCTGTACATCATTGAATATTTGTAATGCGAAGACGACTCCTTGCGAACGAAGTTGTGCCCATTCACGAGGTGAGTTAAAAGAAAAAGTGTAGACAAGTGGATAAAAACCGTATACAATAAAGATTCGGAGCCATCTTTCTCAGGAAGTAAAAAGTCTAAGTAGAAATTATAAAAAATCATTTATGAACACAAGAACAATTTTTTTGACGGCAGTAAGCTCGTTAATTTACATGAACTCACTCCATGCGCAGGAGTTATCGGAAATTACAAATATCCGACTCTATGAGCATCACAGTTCCACAATTAATGGTGGAGCTGATATTGGATGGGAAGCCAATGGGTCTCAATCAGGATATGACTTTGTAAACAATACATATCATGATAGCTTTGATCCAGATACATTTGGAGAGTTTACAGGAGGAGAAGAGGCCAACATTGATTTAGTGGAACACAATGGCCCTTTTGGAGGAGGGTTTGATTATGGATTTACATCAGGAGAAAGTTCGATTTGGTCTGGAGAAATTAGAGGGAATGCGTTAACAAAATGGATGCCTGCTCCAGTAGATTTTGATTATGACAGTGCTACTGATGTTAGCGAACTCTATGAAGCTTATGATGTAGATGCCGCAGTTCTATCAGTTGGCTATGTTGACAACGGGAATGTTTACATTGCTCAAGTTAGAGAATCAAATCTTTACGTTGCCATGAAGGTCTACAATGTTACGAACTTAATGGGGCCTCCTGAAGGGTTTGCAGATGTATACTTTGATTTTGATTATAAGTATGGTTCATTATGTGATATTGACGCATCTGTCTCAGTAACTGACAATATTTTAACTGCGACGGTATCAGGCCTCTCCTATCAGTGGCTGGATTGTGATAACGATAATGAGCCTATAGACGGTGAAACAGCGCAATCATTTGAACCAAGTGAAAATGGAAATTATGCTGTAGAAATTACTGACGGTGAGTGCAGTGTGATTTCGGAATGTTATGAAATCGTATCATTAGGTATCTCAAATGAGAATATTATCTCGGATTGGCTTATTTATCCTAACCCTACAAATAATAAATTAACGATAGAGGCTATGGAGTTAGAAGAGTCAACTGAGGTGATACTTACAGACATGAGTGGGAGAACAATTTTGACAGGATTTACAAATAATTCGAATGTGTTGACATTGGACCTTACTGGTGTGCTAAGTGGAACATATATCCTGACAAATGATAGAGGTACATTCTTTAATTTAATAATAAAGGAATAATCAAATTAACTGCGGATTTGAAAAAAAAATGGAGAGAGAGGCATGTTGATTTGTCCTTAATTGCTCAGTATAACTTATATCCTTTTAGAAATAATTTCTACTCTAATGGATATATTTGTTACTAAGGGCTGACTAAGTTACAGATCATGAATGACTCAATTAATGAAGGAATCAGAGATAATAGTACGTCATTCCAAATATTAGAGATTCTGTCAACAATTTGGTTCTAAAGTATTTGAAAACTAGGTTGGCGTTACAAAAAGCGGTTGCATTACACTTTCCAACATACACTATTGGGGACAGAAAAGCGTATAAACCTCATGAAACTGTTTCGATCTTATGGTTCTTGACTCGACGAGTTAAAAATGGTTCAAACTTCATCATTATTATCGTCGATAACAGTCCCCGTCTCTCCGCAATGAAAAACCTTGAAACCACTGCGTTTCAAGGTTTTTTTGAATTGTAGGGGATAGTTGTTATAATTCATCTGAAAGCCTTGTTGCATATAGATTAGAGAAGGGTTCGACAATTTATTACGTTATAGTATTAAAATTGGTAGGTATTATGGTTATTAAAAGGAGTTACCTGTAGACATGGATAAGATTGATTTTTGGAAGCAGGAGATGGTCCGCCTATGGCGGATGAAATTAATGGATGTGATTTGTTTGGAGCGGATTGTTCTATCTTGATTGTTTTTCGGTAACGTTGCTGAAATAATGGACGGTTATTGCGCTTCGTTACTGAAAACCGATTAATTAAATCTATGGCCGTGAGCAAATTAGTTTTCATAATAATTAATTCGTTATAATCGGCAACGGAAACTTTAACGAAATACGATTTTGAATTGGGTTCAGGAATTAGTGTTGTGCAATAATGCTGCTGAAAATCTTTCAGATTTTTGGGATTTGATATAGTACTTGTTTTTAGGAAGCGGATAATCCGCAGTTGTTACAAAAATCTAGGTAGGCACAGGTCTCCTACCATACAAGAACAGCCGCGCCGTTTCCAATTATGCGCACCAACCCACCGAGAAGTTTCTTTGTAATTTCATTTTGATACTTGCGTTTTAGGAGATAATAAAATAAGGTTTTGAAGCGAAAATTCTACCTTTTAGGTATTAAAATTTACTCTTTCGTAACTATACTCAATCAAAAAGATAACCTAAGAGTTATTTTCAATTTGA
>CAKZPK010000520.1 GCA_937139035.1 uncultured Crocinitomix sp.
TTTTCTGGAAGAAATATGCCTGAATCAACGGCTTTAATTAAAGCCTTTTGATATGCATATTTTTCTGAATTAACTTCTTTCTGCGATTTCGATTGTTGCCCCTTCCCTATCTCGCTAAGACGTTTTAAATTGTATTTTTCTTCATACTCACGCGCAAATAATGTGGCTTCCTTTCTATAAAAACCCGAAAGTCGTTCGTTAATTTTTCCATCCCAATCCGTATTTGAAACCACCAAATGAAAATGCGTGTTATCTGTATCTTCATGTTTATACAATAAAAAAGGACGATCTTCAAATCCAAAACGGTCCATAAAATCATGACAGATTTCTATGGCCATAGCATCAGTTACTTTATCAGACTTGTCAAATGTGAAAGGAATATCGAACCCTTTTACCCGCAATTTATTATTTAGTGAATTGGTATAATCAAAATCAATGGCCTTTTCTTCAGCAGATCCTTCCATAGATGAACCTGAACTGATCAGCTCCGCAACTCCGGCTTCTACCTTACTTTCATGGTACCCTATTGATGAACTCCAATCATTAACGATACATTCTGTGTCCATTTTAATTATCATTGTTCATCAATTTTCTTTTTATTGTGGTTAAATCAACGACCAATTTGGAAAGATCTTTCTCTATTTTGGAAAAGGAAACATGTTTAATGTTCGATTTCTGCATGTTCAAATAACGTGTAATTTGATTAATATTAACACCAATCTTATTGATTTCTTTTAGGATAAGTGAGCTGTTATTTGTATCTTTTATAATAACATTTTGATCATAATCAAAAGTATTTTCAATGTGAAAAACTATAAACTTTGAAAATACTCCGTCAAAATGAGACAACTTATCATTGAGTAAATTTACTTGTTTATTATTAAGCCTTACCTTTTTAGTTATTGTTTTGTTGTCTTTTATTGTTTGTTTCTTTTTCATGATATGCGAGTTTCGAGCATAACCTATTTCCCTCCGTGGAAATAGCGAGTTGGCAAAAAAGGGGCCCAAATTTATTTGTGGCCACGTTTTGCCCTACTTGCGTATTCCTTCGTCATACTTTTTACAATATACAACATCCAAAGCAGTAATTAAAGGAAAACGTACGGAATCTTAAGGTATGGTAGATTTTTAAAGGTTGTTAAAGGTTGTTAAAGGTTGTTAAAGGTTGTTAAAGGTATCTAGGCTTAAAAAGCCTAATAGTGCTTATAAATGCATTCTTATTCGTAAAGCTTAACAGCTTGTTATTTGAATAGCTACGCAATTAAACAGCTTTATAGCTAAGTAGCTAAACAAACAAATAAATAAGTGCATAGCTAAACAAATAAACAGTTGTATAAATAAATAATTAAATAAACAGTTGTATAAATAAATAATTAAATAAACAGTTGCATAAATAAATGGATAAATGAATAATTATATATATATTTGCATAAGTCTTAAATAAAACAAATTATGAAAACAGAAAACAGTAGAGGAAAAGTTATTTCTTTTTTAAATCTTAAAGGTGGTGTTGGAAAGTCAACATTGACTGAATTAACAGCGTCATATATATTTGACAAAGGCGGTTCAGTTATTGTCGTTGATTGTGATGAAGATCAGTACACGATAAATAAGAGTGTAGAACAAGATGAAGAAAACGGTATTGACACATTTGACGTAACAGCAATGTATTCTAGGGATGTAGTTGAAGCACTTCCAATTCTTATGGATCAATATGACTATATCTTTGTTGATTTCCCAGGAAACATGGATCAAACAGGTGTTCAAAGCATATATCCATTTATTGATATATGCGTAACTCCGTTTTATCCGAATAAAAAAGATGTTGATAGTACGCTATCCTTTAATGAGACATTTAAAAAGTTTCAAACAATAAGAACTGATAATGGACAGAACCCAACAAATCACTATTTTTCATTTTACAAAACGGGGAGAACTACAAAATCGAGAGAACTTCAACGTGATATGGAAAAAGCAGGAATTAAACTGTTAACCAATGAAATCAAAACCTACGAAAAGCTTAACGACAAGGATTCGTCTATGGACAGATTACAAAAACAGCCCTATGCTAACAAGATAGAAAACTATTGTCGTGAAGTAAAAAAAATAATTGACAATACAGAAATCATAAAATACTAAAAATATGCCAAGTAAATCATTTGCAGAACTTGCTAATGCAGCAAAAAAGGAGGAGACCAAAACAGAAGAGGTAAAATCGGAAACGGCTATTACTGAAACTGAAAAAGAAGCTCCAAGAAAACCTAAAAGAAACAAAAAAAACGGAACAATAGTTATACAGGATATTATTGGGAAAAATGAATCTGTTGATAGAACAAACAACTCTGTCTATCTTTTTACAGAGCAGAAAGAGTTCCTGGCTAATATTTCTGAAATTTACAAAATACCGCTAATTGACATTATGAATAACTTGGTTGATTATCTAAAAGAGAATTTGGACAAAGAGCAGCTTGAGTTAATTGAAAATGTAATAAAAATGAAAAATTCTCTTTCTAAGTAATAATTAAAGACAAGGTAGGCGAATGCCTATCGGCTAAAAACAAAAAAAATGACACAACTATTAAACTTAATCTTTTATGGATTAATTATAAGTGGAGCAATATATTTGATATTATCTGGGTATAATTATTTTATTGGAGGAAAAAAAGAAAAAACAGCATATTTATTCATGTCTGGAATAGGAGGGATAGCGCTTGCATTTACCCTTAAATATCTATTTTAATAAAAATTAAGACAAGGTAGGCAAGTGCCTATCGGCATACAAAAAGAAAACAATATGAAACCGTTAGAAATAATTTTAATAATAATAACCGGAATTGCAGTTATGTTGTTCATCATAAAAGCTATGATACCAGCAATAATCGCTATGTTTAACAAAGACGAGAAGCCACAAAAACACATATTAATATGGATGTTATGTACATTTGCTATAATGGCATTGGCGCTAATTTTATATCCTTAATAGAATATAATTATGCTACTTCAATTTTTAATAAAAAAATTAGAAGTAATACTTCGAATTAAAGAATTTACAGAGAAAACTGAAGTTATTATAGAAGACCCTGAATAAATAAATGTTTAAAGACAAGGTAGGCAAGTGCCTATCGGCAGAAAATCATATTGAGGGCCTATGAAAAAAAAGGGCATGATTTGTGGGAAAACTGTATCTTTAGAAAACAAATGAGAGAAAAAATTATTTTCATATTGATCTTACTGGGTGCTTCTTTAGGAAGTAGAGCTCAAATTTATGTTGTTGATACAGTCGAAACAAATGGTCATAAAATGATCATTTTTTCAGATAACTCATATCAATATTTGGACTTACTAAATCCGGACAATGAATATGTGAACATAAATGATCTGTACAAAGAAAACGTACTTGATACGAATAAATTATTTAACACGTATTGGAACAACAATGTTTGTCATGTCAGATATAAAAACTTATATCACCTGAAGGACACGCTGTTTGTGAATCTTTTGGAGGGAAACAAAAGCGTTCTTCCACACACAGGAAAAATAACGTCACGATTTGGACCGCGTTGGGGAAAGATGCATAAAGGTATTGATTTAGCTTTGAAGGTGGGTCAAGAAATCAAAGTGCCGTTCCCAGGCAAAGTAAGATATGCAAAATATAATTCGGGTGGATATGGCAATTTAATAATTGTGCGCCATTACAATGGTTTAGAAACCTATTACGCGCACTTAGACAAGATTAATGTGAAACCAAATCAATTGATTGAAGCTGGAACCGTAATTGGCAACGGTGGAAACACTGGCCATTCTACTGGCGCTCATTTGCATTTTGAAATACGCTTCATGGGAAATGCAATTAATCCAGAGGAAGTATTTGATTTCGTTAACGGCAAATTGGTGTTAAAAACACTTACAATTGTAAGTCGGTTATTTGAGTATCAAAAAAACGGCTTAAAGGATGATATTGAATCAGAAGATATGATCTTTGAAAAAGATCCCGATAAAGAGAAAGAAAAGCTCTTAAACGACAGTAGAAAAGGTGATGGTAAGCGCCGTAAGAATCCCGACGGATATACTGGAAACATGTAAATAATCATCAATTGGTATTAATAAAATATATCTATAAAGATATATTTTATTACATTGTAAACGATTAATTAAAATTATTTTGTTTACATGGAAACTCTATTACGCATTTACAAAAATAAATATTGCTTTATTAATGTTGAAAGGAACAATGATAAGATCATTGGTAAGACATGCATTCATGGCGGGCGTGGATTTGTAAAGCGATACAGTAAATACGTTTACATGTCAAAAATTTTGACGGATGCAGAAAATTATCTACTTAAACGAGAGCTTCAGGTAAAAGAAGAAGAACAAAGAAAAGATCTAAAGTGGTTGATCAAAAAGGTCGATCAGGAAAAGGTAAAACTATTGGGTTCCGAAGAAAAGGTACGGGTTGAGAATCTAAAAATTGCGGAACGGTCGGTAGAGCCAGGCAAGATATTAAAAACGATTCGGACCGATACGGGATTGAGTCAAAAGGAATTTGCGAATAGGGTAGGGCTCATTCAAGGAAATTTATCTGAATATGAAAGCGGAAAAAGAAACATGAACTTAAAGAAGTTTTTGGAGATCTGTAAGATAATTGGAGTAGAGGATTTTAATGAGTTGCTGGGTTAGGCTTCCTCAATCAACGATTTAGTTTTTCTTATAGTATTAACGGAAACACTTAAATCTCTAGATATTTCTCTTATTCCTTTACCTTTTTCAAGATGTTCTATGATCAACTTGGTTTTGGGCTTGTCAAGAAACCTAGTTACACTTTCCTTTACTTTCGGCCTTCCTCCTGTATTATCACCCATTCCTTGTTTAATAGCGTTTACTCGGTCAATATCTAAATAGGATAGCTTGCGAAGCTCTTCTTCAATATGGTTAATAACCTCTGGATAAAACTTAAAATATTCTTGATGTTTTCCAATTTTATACTGGGCTTTTTTATATCGCTTCAGGTAATACTTTTCTAAAGGGCTCATTCCTTTTATTTTGTATAAAACTTCAATAGACTTTGGTTCCAGTTCTTTGAGATCATATTTGATTTCAATCAGTCTATCTTGAATATCACGACGGGTAATGCCTATCTTATGTATGTGGTTTCCTTCAGGAAGTTCTATTTTCAGGAAGTATAATGTTATTTGGTCCAGGTCTTTTTTATGGTTTTGAAAAGTAAGTAGATCTTTGTGTGGATCCAAGTTGTACAAAGCCAAATCTCTGTTTGCTTGGTATAATGCATCTGGAACCAAATTATCATACATCCATGCATTGTAACTCATGATTTTTTGATCTCCTGCATAATAATACTCAAATGTAGAATGTTTAACTTTAGTGAAATCAGGTCTTTCGTTTTTATCCGGATATTTAATGAACTTCTTAAGCTGATTAAGAACAGCTTTGTTTTCCATCCTGTTTTTAGGCATTTTCCCATTTTTATAGGGCTTTGATATGTTTTTTAATAGTTTCAGAGCATTCTTAAATTCTATTTGAGACTGTGCAACAGCTTGAACTAGATTTGATAATTGGGTTTCTTGTGCATCCAAATCTCGATTGAATTTATTTAAGTAATCGATAGGCGATTTTTCCCAAAAACTTGATCTTTTTGAAAGTAGTGGGTTTTTATCATTTGTTAAGGTGCATTCACCAGCTGTCTTATGCGCAAAATGGTGTCGCATGATTTTACCTTGTTTTGGTATTAAAATACCGTTACAATAAACACAAGTGTAAGTGGTGTTTTTACTAGCGTTTTCAATGTTTATTATATCGTTCTTGTGATATGCTCTATATACTTTTATCATAACCCTTTTTTTGATACTGTTTAGTAAATGTATCAAAAAAAGGGTTAACAAGCAAGAAAAAGAATAATTATATTATATCGAAAAAGATATATTTATATACACAAAAAAAGGAAGCGTAAAGCTTCCCCAAACTATCATGTATAAATAATACCCTTTAGAATCGTACCTAACTTAAATTATTTCGACTTGATATTGTTAATGTAAAAATTATAAATCAAGGTTCCTAATAAAGAAGTGCCGATAAGAATAAGTAAATTGTATATTCTATCATCAGAAATTTCGCTAAAAACCGTTACCCCAAAAAAAGAGATGCTAAAACCATTTAGAATATTTGTTCTTTTTTTTGAGTTGTTTATTTCTTCCATTGTAATTATGTTTTAATAAAAAAGTTGTGTTTTTAAGCAAAAAAACTAATTCTAATATACTAATCTTAATTTAAAAGTATAGGGCTATCAAAAAAAGTTTATAAATAACCAAATAAGTGATCAGTTTTATCAGCGGGTAGGTTTTTTTTAATCAAAAGATGTTTAATTAAAGAGTATATTTTTTCATGATCCATTTGTTCACTTAATTGCATGTCACTGTCTCCTTTTGAATTTATAAAGTCTAACTTCTCATCTAACCAGTCAGGAATATTCATACCAAGCGGCAAACCTTCGCTAACATGATATTGCAACCAGTGGTCAAAATCGTAAATAGTAGTTAGGTAAACTTTATTGGAAAGCTCAAATTTTAACAATTCATTAAGCTCATATTGTGATATCTTGTAAAGCGATTGTCCAGTTCCTGAAGGACTAAATATTACTCCTGGATAATTACTTATATTATGCTCGCTTAGATTAACAATTACAGTATTAAATTCATCATCAGATTTTACTTTTAATATATAGTCTTCAATAGAATAGAAGCGAAAACCTTCTAGAACTATTGTGTCAACAGTTAAAACTTCCAGTTGAGTTTTTAATTCATCAATTCCTAGCTTATAGTAATCTAGCAAATATTCGAAGGTTGCATGCGGTTTACTCCAATCCGCTTCACCATCTCTGTTAGAAGGTAGAATAAATACTTTATTATAAAGTATTCTTATAGTATCTTTATCGGATTTTCCTAACGGAACAGCTCGGATATTTGTAGTGTCATGGAACTTATAAAAATATGTGCTATCTGTCATTTCTGATTGTTTTTAAATTTTTGGTTGAGTTTTTTATTAAGCATATTTGTATACCATCTAAAAATAAAAAAAGTATTACTTTTTTTATTTCCTAGTGACCATAAAAAAAATTTAGTTTCAAACCTATTCATAATAATAATTTAAAAGATGTAGATCCTAAAACATTAGGGCCTACATCTAAGATACCAAATTTTAGTTTAAAATGGAAGATCATCATCATTAGATCCTTCAGGAGTGTTCGCTTCATTTATCTCTTCAGCTCTTTTCTCACCATGAAATAATATACTTTCAACTTTAATATAAGTTGCGATTCTATTATTCCCTTCTTTATCTTCGTAGGATCTAGTCTTGAGTTTTCCTCCTACAGTTAACCGGGTTCCCTTCTTAACATATTTTTCAAAAAGATCAGCGGTATAACCCCAGGCGCTCAAATCAATCCAATCAACTACTGTTACTTTTTCTCTTTCACCGCCATTGTCAGACTTTTTGGTATAAGAGTCGTCAACAGCAATACTGCAGTTTGCTACTTTTGAACCATTTTCAAAAGTTTTAATTTCAGGATCACCTCCGATATTTCCTGTTAGTCTTACTTCGTTTTTTAAATTCATTTTGTTTTGTTTTAGTTAAATTTTAATGTAATGTATAAATTTATATGCTTAAATATAGATGCCAAAAATTTATGCTGGGCTCTATTGAGATCTGCTTTTTTCAAATGGCCGAGTAAGCCCGCTTTTAGAGTTAAAATCAATTCATCATAAGATTGAATAGGTGAATCGAGAGAACAAGGACAATTGCAATAGTATTCTCCAAAATCCATTGTATAGCCTAGATGATATTTACCTTCTATTAAAGCAGCGTTAATACTCCAAGACATACTTGGATCACTAATTTCATCTTTACTTGAATGGATCTCTACAGGGTTGTTAATTTTACCAGAATTTGATATATCATAATTCTGCGATACCAAAACTTTTTGGATTTCTTTCATTTCAATAAACAGTTAATTTTAAGACAGCACTAAGTTAGCAATTAATATTTTACCATTTCAAACCTCAAATTTTTATTGATTAGCCAGGGTTTGAATTCCATTGAAGGATTTTCATTTAGGAATTCATCAATTAGGTCTTCTCTGCTGCCAATAAAGAATTCGCTTTCTATTCTGAATACAGGAAAATTAGGACCGCAATAATTTTCTAATGCCGTTTTCTTTTTCAAATCTTTGATCATTTCTACAGTTACACTCTCTATACTATGCCCATTATAGGTTTTAGTATCAGCAAAAATTATAACTCCTTTTTTTGAAATTTTCGTGTTTAAATAGATAGATCTAACTATCTTCTTTTCAGCAACTGTTGAGCAAAGAACAACGAAACCTTCATTGCAATAATCAACAGGTAAACCAGTCTTTTCTTTTATAGCCTCTTTTGCTTCATAGGCTCCGTTATACACTATTTTTTTCATAATAAAATTGGTTTTAAAATTAATTAGGTAAAATTTTGATAATGCTATTTTGAACAATGGGTTAAAACCTGATTAAAGCTGGTAAAATATCTTCGTGTGGTCTCTTGTGCTGCTTCATCATATCCGACAACAATTGAATAATCAGTTATTATCTTCTTGTCTTGATCATAAGAAGCACTAACGCATATATTGTTGATGATAAAGGCTAGTTCTTTGTTCAAATCGTTAAAAGAATTTGAGGAATAATCTATTTTAGATTTTTTGAGCTTTTTTATTAGGTTTTCTACTGTCATTTTAGGGTTTGTTATTATCTAAATTCTTTGATGAAATAATTGAACAATTCTGTATAAGTAAATTCACGTTTCCATTGTGTACATTGCTCAATGTACTTGTCCTTATCCTCTAACTTGACCACATTGCCTTCAGCTTCTTCCATCCATTTTAAAAAGTCTGATCCAAAGCGGATCCACTTTAAAGGTTTTACAAGTAGGGGTCTATTGTTGTTTTTCGTATTCATATTATATGCTTAAAGTGTGTAATTCTCACGTGAAACGTTGAGCATAAAATCAATGCCTAAATTGAGATTAATGAGCACAGACAAATCACCGATATTGGTTTTCTTTACTTGATTAGATCTATAATAGCCAAGTAGTTCCAGTTGGTTAAACAGGCGTGTTTTCTCATTCCATTTTAACGAACACAACATGTCCCATAGGCTGCTAGTAAAAGATTCATAAGAAACCTTAGAGTTCGTCAAAACGGTTATAAGATCAGATATAAAAGTCTTTTGCCTTATAGATATTACTGGATTCAAAAGTTTAGCTTCAGCGAATTTCTGATCTGTAAGAAAAAAAGTATTCGACTTGTTTTCAACATTAATCAATTGCCAAATTTGTTCGTCAGAAAGTAATTTAGTTACCGCCACATTGTGCAATTCAAAAGATTGATATACTTTGGTTTGTCCGCAGATGGTTATAGTCAAATCGTCTGTATTTATGCTTATACTATTCATAGTAATTATTTCTATTAATAAAATGTTATCATAATTAATCACGCCAATAAATGGGCATTTTCAAGAAACCTTCTTTAGTTGCATGTTTTTCAGCCTCGGCTATTGAATTAAAATTGCCTTGAAAATCCAATGAATCTTCCTCTTTACTAAACTCATTATAGTAGTATAAGTCGTGACCTTTTTTTGACACACTTGCAAAAGTTCTGAAATACATAAACTTTCGGCTAGAAGTTCGAGCCTTGATTTCTTTTTTTTTGTTGTTGTTGGTTTTATTCGTTAGAGGATTTTGGTTTG
>CAKZPK010000521.1 GCA_937139035.1 uncultured Crocinitomix sp.
TATTATGAAAACGGATGGGTTGAAAAGAAAGGGGATTGGGAAAATGAATTTAATGTAGGTATTTGGAGCTATTATTTTGAAAATGGTAATATTGACAAAACTGGTGAACGAGCAAATGGACATTCAACTGGAATGTGGACCTACTATCATCAAAATGGTAATAAAAAAGAAGAAGGAAATTTTGATGCAGACGGAAATGAAACTGGAGTTTGGAAAATTTATCATGAAAACGGAAAACTTGCCCGCGAAGGTGAATGGGTAAAAGGCAAACAACATGGGCGGTGGAAATATTATAATTTTGAAGGAGAATTTACTCAAGAAGGTTTTTGGAATAATGGTGTACAGGACGGAGTTTGGCTTTACTACTATAGCAACGGAAAATTAAAGAACCAAGGAAACTGGAAGACCGGAATTCAAACTGGTGAATGGATGTACTATTACCAAAATGGTAAATTAATGGAACATGGTTTTTGGGATAATGGTATTCAGCAAGGAAAATGGCTATATTATCATGAAAACGGAAAAAAACAACGCGAAGGGCAATTCAGAAATGGAGAAGCCTATGGCGAATGGAAAGAATATAACTTAAGTGGGAAATACACCACATCAAAATATTATTAGAACTGAATGGCTAACGAGAATAAAGATATTGATTTAGAGAAAGAACGGGTTGAAATCCTCAACGCTTATGCGGGGTTATTACGTGCAAGTAAATCCATGCGTGACAAAGAGGACACTAGGCTGATTAGAAAAGCATTTAATGTAGCCGTTGATGCTCATAGCGATATGCGCCGAAAATCGGGTGAACCATATATTTTTCATCCAATTGCCGTGGCCCGTATCTGCGCCGAGGAAATGGGACTTGGCACTACTTCTATTGTTTGTGCACTGCTGCATGATACGGTTGAAGATACTTATATTACCTTGCAGGATATTGAAGATATTTTTGGTTTAAAAGCCAGAACAATCATTAACGGCCTCACCAAAATCCCTGAAGTATTTGATGATAATATTTCAATCCAAGCCGAGAATTTCAGAAAACTCATCCTTACTATTTCAGATGATTTACGTGTAGCATTTATCAAAATAGCTGACCGCCTACACAATATGCGAACGCTGGATTCTATGCGACCAGATAAGCAACTAAAAATTGCTTCTGAAACAGAGTTTTTATACGCTCCCCTAGCCCACCGCTTAGGTTTTAACGCCATTAAAAATGAATTTGAGGATATCATTTTTAAATATAAAGAGCCTGTTATTTACAAACAGCTTGAGAAAAAACTAGAAAAGACAGCAGCTGTTCGTAATCGTTTTATTCGCCAATTTACCAATCCTATTAAGGAGGCAATGGAGGCGCAAAATTATGAATTCAGCATAAAAGCCCGAACAAAAAGTATCCCCTCTATTTTCAAGAAAATTCATACCAAAAATGTAACGTTTGATGAGATCTACGATATTTTTGCCATTAGAATTATTATTGACACCCCAATTGAAAAAGAAAAAGCGGAAGCTTGGAAAATATACAGTATTGTAACCGACTTTTACCAGCCCAACCCTGATCGTTTGCGCGATTGGATTTCTATTCCTAAAGCTAACGGATACGAGTCATTGCACACAACTGTGATGAGCCCGACGGGTAAGTGGGTTGAAGTTCAAATTCGTTCAAAACGAATGGATGAAATTGCGGAAAAAGGTTATGCGGCACATTGGAAATACAAAGAAAACAGCGACAGTGTTAGCACATTTGACCGTTGGGTTGGAGAAGTACGAGACTTACTTGAAAATCCAAACACAGATGCAGAGGAATTTATTAATGAGTTTAAATTAAACTTATTTAGTGATGAGATTTATATTTTCACACCAAAAGGTGATTTACGTGTACTTCCTACCAACTCTACCACGCTAGATTTTGCATTTGACATTCATACTGATATTGGGCTTTCATGTATAGGTGCTAAGGTAAATGGTAAATTAATGCCGCTTAGCCATGTTCTAAAAAGTGGTGATCAGGTTGAAATATTACGTTCTAAAAAACAAAAACCTAAAGAAGGTTGGCTAAAATTTGTTGCTACGGCTAGAGCCAAGTCAAAAATTAAGTCCGCCTTAAAAGAAGAACAAAAGCTAATTGCTGCAGATGGTAAAGAGATTCTGAGAAGAAAATTCAACCAACTTAAAGTTAATTTCCTTGGTGAGAATGTTCATATAGTTGAGAAACATTTAGGAATTATTGGTGGAGCAATGGAGCTTTATTATCAAATAGCAAAAGGGAAAATCAACCTTGCTAAACTGAGGGAAATAAAAATTGAAAACAAGAATTTTGTTACACCTAAGGTTTCAAGAAAAGAACCTACTGGAGCGAACTTAGAAGAAATAATTTCCAAAATCAACACCAAAAAGGACACGGTTGTTATTGGAGATGATTTTAAAGAAATTGAATACAAATTAGCCAATTGCTGTAATCCTATTCCTGGAGATCGTGTATTTGGATTTGTTACCGTTTCAGAAGGAATAAAAATTCACCGAACGAATTGTCCAAATGCCACTCAATTAATGTCGCAATATGCTTATAGAGTGCTTAAAGCTCAATGGAAAAGCGACCGATTGAGTGAAAGGCTTTGTGGATTGATTATTACAGGAATTGATGACATAGGAATTGTAAATAACATTACCAATATTATTTCGGCACAACATGAAGTCAATATGAAATCTATTGGCTTTGAGAGCAATGACGGAATTTTTGAAGGTCGAATTATGCTTTATGTA
>CAKZPK010000522.1 GCA_937139035.1 uncultured Crocinitomix sp.
ATTGAAAAGTGTAAAAAGGTAAAAGAAGATCGTAATCAATTAACCTTTGAACTCATCATGGCCTATCGGTCTGCCATCCGTGAAGCATATCAACATGACCTTGATCCAGCAGTCAGATGCAAATGGGATCACCCACGCAACCGGAACAACATTAAAGGAATCAAATCATTCATTCAAAAAATAGAATCAAAACAGCCAAAACCAGCTAATTATTAAAGTTTTGGCTGACTATAAACTTAAACTAATGGGACATTACATTTTAAAAGAAGCAATTGAATACACCAAAACTCAAACCAAGATCAATTCAAGAAACCTCCAAATACAGTTTGAAATCGGATATCATGTAGCAGACAATCTAATCAAAGAAATGAATAATGGAGGGTTGATTAAGATAGATGACAAATTTCCTCATCTAAAGAATTACATAGTGGTTAGTGATAACCCTAAACAAATTCCAATCATGCCTCCTGATATTTCGTCTGAATACGATCGCATTTTAGACGAAAAGATTGAGCATTACGGTGTATCAAGATTTGCATACGAATCTGCTGCTTCCGAATTCGCCAAATATCATCATGAATTCTATACAGAATATAATAAACTAAACCCCAAGTTCAACGGGGCTGTGTTGGACACAAAACAAATACAAATTATGCAAAAAGAAGCAACTGAACCGAAAATCGGTTCAATGGTTTGGTATCAATCAAGCCCAAAAAATGATGCTAGAGAACTTGGTTCTAGTTCTGTCTCAAACCAGTATCCAGCAATTGTTGTCAATAAAGGAAAGTCTGACAACTGTTTAAACTTAACCGTTTTTATCGATAATGAAGGAATAGGTGATGCGTATCACCGAGCTAGTGGCACCATGAGTCGAAAAAATGTAGCTCATGTTTCCATTGCAGATCCACAATATGCAACGTGGTGTGCAATGGATGATGCCATTCATGATGAGGAAACACTTGCACTTTTAAAACAAGTGGAAGAAATAGGTTTTGAAGTTGCGCCAATATTCGACAAAGGAAACTTGGAGGATATAATGGGTGAGTATAATAATAAGCTCGAACTTGCTAAAGTTCGAGGGTTTGATTTTGATGATGATGATCCGCAGCCAACTATCTACGTATTGGAAACTTGGAATTCTAATTGGATTCAATCTTTCAATGACGTTTTAACTTTAGGCTTTGCTGTAGAAAAGGAATCTACGCTGGAACAATTAAACAATGTCAAATTAGAGTACTTAACGAAACTTGAAACTGTTAAAGGTTATGGTTGGTCTGATGAAGACGGTAAATTGAAACCAAAAATTGAGGAGTTAAACACTATTATATCACAATGGCATGATTTAGCAAAAGATCTCGCTAATGTTGGAATTTCAGTTAAAGAGCATTCAACATTTGAAGAACTCAAAGCCCTTTGGGATAATTACCTGACAAGACGAACTACGGCAAAACAATACGGGTTTGATTTTGATGATGAAGATCCACCAAGCGATAAACATTTAGAAGTATATATTACTGAAGCCAATGCGACAAAGGTGCTGCTGGGTGTTTATGGATACAAATTGTCGAATTTCCCAAAAGTTGATCGAATGAATGAGCTTTTGGATGAATACCATGCAGAACTAGAAAAGGTCAAAGCACTCGGTTATGAGTGTAGTGAGGAGGATGATGTGACCATTCAAATGATAGAAGATTTTCAGTCTTCTTATGAAGAGGAAAAGGAAGAAAAAGAGCAGTGGATTGAAAAACTCACCAAAACAGGTCATGCTGAAGCTGGTTACTTGGATGGTGAACCAACAATTGAGAAACTTCGAGATTTGGATGCATCCTATGAAAAGCTACTTTCCAATGCCTATGATGCTGGTTTAAAAAAGAAAACCGCTAAAAACGCAAAGCTATACACATTAACTCAAATTAATGAGGCTTTAGGAATCAAGGCAGGTTCATAGTCACTGAATTGATAAGGCGGTGGAGTGTCTACTTCACCGCCTTTTTTGTTTCAGACGGCTATTTATTGACTTGGGGAAGGTAAATGCTTACTTCAGCAAGTAATTAATATTTAATACTACTAACAAATTAACTTTAATCGAAAATGCCCAACATAAAATACTACTACGTTAAGCAAAATTTTGAATATCATGGGAAAGTTCATGAGAGTTTAACCCATTATGATGAATCAAAATTAGAATGTATTCATTACCATTTCAATTATAGTAAAAATGGTGCTAATCAAAGCCTTCAAAAATTCATATTGAATGACAAGATTACCAAGAAGGAAATTCAACAATTCAATTTAAAATCAATAACCGAAACTGAATTCAATGAAACGCTTGAACGCCTTAAATCGAATTTGTTTTAGTTCGTATATTTGTTCAATAATTAAACCTAAATCAATAATGAAAAAAGTAATTTACATAATGGCACTCGCTGTGATCACAGCATGCACTACAAAAACCGAAACGCCAATAGTTGAATCAGAGCCAGTAACCAAAACTCAACCAATTGTAGAGGAAGTTGATCGTTGCGTCACCTTTACGCCTGAAGATGCCCAACAGTTAAACGAGCGCATGGATAGTACATTATTCACCGAATCCGAGAACATTCTAATTGGAGATTATATGCTGCGTTATATCATGGTAAACCCAGTTGGTGAAGATGCAAATAATCCAATAGCCCAACACATGGCAGAAAACTTTAAAAAGGAAGGCTTTGTGCAACTATCAGACGTTTGTGAGGTATTGGATCATCAAAGAGAACAAATCGCCACACAAGGCATGACAGAGGAAGAATATGTTAACAACCTGAAGGGAGATTTTGAAGGACTGAATAAAGGCCTTGATGAAGTTTCCGAAACAATAACTGAAGGACTTGGTAAATAATAGGTAGTAACTTTTTGAATGTAAAGCCTCGCTAGATCTAGTGAGGCTTTTTTTGTTCCGCCTCAATGGCTTGTTTCCGAACAATATCCTCAACCGTCCGCACACTATAAAAGAACTTTTCCGCAGTTTTTTGATATGAATCATCAATCCTTAATCGCTTATTGTCAAATAAGTCTAAAAAGTAGTCATAAACAGCTTGATGTTTTTTGTGGGTATTTGAAATTCGAGTGCTCACCTACAAAATTATCACTTTCTTTGTAATCTATTTCAATTATTGGCGAAATATCTGCACCATCAATTACATGAGCAACTGGTTTAAGTGATCTTTTCTCAACCCATTTGTGCCTGTATGTCATTACTGATTTAATCATCCCTTCATTCCGAGACATTGGTTCTCCACCAATCTCTTCAAACTTCCATAAATTTGTACGTATCTCCGCTTCAACCTCAATGTGCGGATTTCCTGTGGTCAATTTACTGTTTGATTTTTTGGAGTCCGTAAACAACATAATATCAAATTCACACACAACCTCCTGTTGGGTTTTGGTGAGTACATTAATAACTGGACGTTGAAAAAGCACATATACAGCTGGTGAATTTGTTATTCCACCACTAATGTTGTCCTGGTCCAAATACCATTCTATTATTTTTATAGAACCACTTGGAGTTAGCTTCTCCTTTATAAAATCAAAAACCTCGTTAAACATAATTTAAACTATAATTAATTAACCATTCAATCGCCTGTTTAATTCTCTTTGAATTTCACGAGCAATTAACCTATTTAAAACCGCAGACTTACCCATAAACTGACGTTGCGGAATCTTTGATGCTCCATTTCGCCCAGCGGAACCTCCTTCATTATGAATTTTGGCATAAACAACCCCACTTGTAATTACAACTCCTCTTGGACTAACTCGGTATCCAATACTGTCAGCCAGTTGCTTCGTTTCACCAGTTAAGATCTTTCTTCCTCGTGCTGCACCTTTTCCATTACTTGAGCGTTTAACAGCTTTCCACTTACTGACGTTACGATCAGTAAAGCCTTCATCTCTAAAAGACTTTCTAAAGTGATTTACAGCCTGAATACCCATATCCTTTTTTACATCAGCCTTCAGGTACTCCATTGCCCTATGTATCTTTCGCTGTAGATCTTGCATTAAATATCTCCTTTAATAAAATCAACTTTTGAAATATCAGTAAACAGTTCAATTGGTTGCTCTATTCCTGATTTGGTTAATTTAGAAGTAATGTACATTTCGAAATCACCATAAAAAGTTTTGTAATAAAGTAGCTTTGTTGCTCCAGCATTTTTCTTAGCGTCGATTGACTTGTAGCCCAAATATTCCCAATTGGTAACGTCATCCGTTAAAAGGGTTGGGTAAGTTTTCAAAAACGGATCAGCAACACTCGCCATGCTCTTAACATTGGATTTTAGCATCTTCAAAGTTCCTGATTGTAAAATCGCATTTTTCACAACCAATCCATTTCTACCAATATTCGCCTTTGCCCAATTATTAGTTTGCGCCTCCATATCATTTTTCACCAATTGCATAACTGCATTACTTTCGGTTTTCTTTAAACCATCAAAATAAGGATGTTTACTACCAATTAGTTCATTCGTAAAAGCAGGGTTTCCTTCTAAACCTGGTGGAGGATCTGGTTGATCTTTTGGAGCTTTCCCAGCTTCATCCTTTGTTTGTTCAATGTCACATTTACAATTCCAATCGTTACCCGGAAACTGATTGTTCCAAAACGGATCATCAACAGGCAGCACAAGCCCATAATATTGGATATGTGCCTCACGAGGTTTTGCGCTTGAAGATGCCAGCCAACGCAAATTAGGATATAGATCTGCATCATCTTGAAAACCTATAAATCTTTCCCCCATTCTTCCACGTCTTAAAGCCGTGTTGTATTCAGTTTTCAAATGCACCTTGTTATACTTATCAGAAACTTTCAAAGCTGCATCTCTAAATTTGTTCCAAGGCACAACCTCACCTTTATCAGTTAACAAAGCCGTAATTGCCTCAGTTTCATGATGTGCTTTAAAAGCTGAAAACACATTAGTATTTGTTTGCAACTGATTAATCCAAGTTTGATTTTTGAGATTATACTCCAACCCAATGGAAGATCCAATGGCCTCACGCATATTTACAGCTGTAGCTTGGTAAAGATTTGAATTTACAGAGTCATTCCCTTTAAATATCTCTTTTAAAGCGGTGTCTACAAACTTGTCAACATCAATTGGTACCTCGTTTAATTTGCT
>CAKZPK010000523.1 GCA_937139035.1 uncultured Crocinitomix sp.
AGAAAACACTTTGTTTATAGCAAACTAGCTTACGGTGGAATTTTTAGATATAATCTTTCTACAAGGCATTCTCTTCGTTTTAATGTGACTTACGGAAATATTTATGGAGAAGATTCTAAGAGTTCAGACTCCTACCAAGTAGATAGAAATTTGAGCTTTAAAACTCAGGTGCTTGAGTTTGCTTTTGGAGTAGAATTGGATCTGTTCAAGTATCGTATCAATGATATGAAGTATCCAATCAGTCCTTATTTCTTTTATCAATTGGCGTATACAAGAATTAATCCTAAAGCAGAATTAGATGGTGTTGAATATGCATTACAACCATTAGCAACTGAAGGGCAAGGTTCAGGTATTCCAGGAACTAAGAATAACCGTTATAAATTGAATCAATTCACCGTGCCTTTAGGAATAGGTTTAAAATTTAACCTCAGAAAACGGGTTGCTATTTCAATAGAGTACGGCATTCGAAAAACATTTACAGATTATTTGGATGATGTTTCAGGCAATTATTTAGATGTTGATGCAGTTACCTCATTAAATGGTCCATTGGCTGCCGAGTTTTCTGACAGAAGCTTGTCAGGAGGAAGCAAAGCAGGACTAAACCGCGGAACTTCGCTAAACAAGGATTGGTATTCTTTTTATGGTATCATGCTTACATTTAAGCCGTTTAAGAAGAATATTTGCGACATGCGAGGATGGCGCTAGAAATATGCGCGGTTTTGTTAACATAGTTTTATTTTTTCTAATCTCTTTATTTAATTGTTCAATATATGCTCAAGACAAATCGGAGCACCGCTTGTTTTTTGAAGGATTAGGGAATGCGGGATTTGGATCTTTAAACTATGAAAAGCGCCTAGTAAAATTGGACTGCCCTAAAAGCGAATTTGTTTTTAGAACCGGATTATCAGGTTTTCCTGGAGATGTAAATACAGGAACGACATTAGTACTTCCAAACTCATTTAATTTTTTATACGGTAATGCGCATAAATTGGAGTTAGGCTTTGGGCAAACATTAAGTGTTCGTTTAAAAGGAGCGCTTTTTATTAGAACAGTCTTTAATTTAGGTTATCGTTTTCAAAAGCCAGATAAACACGTGTTTTACCGACTTACTTATACTCCGTTAATGTCTAATATTTGGGATATTCAATTTCAACATTGGGGAGGTTTTTCAATAGGGTATCAATTTTTGAAAGAATGAAAATAGCGGTATACGCCATATCTATTTTATTCGTTTTTATTGCAATATCTTGCAGTAAAGACAAGCATTTTGATGGGCCTAATTATCTGATGGACGATTTTGAAGCTATATCAACTACTGATGAGTTAGTGGATGAAACTGGTAAATGGTCTTTTTATCAAAACTCGAGGGAATCAAATAGCATTTCAATTGACACAACTATCGTACATTCTGGAGAACAGAGTTTGAAATTTTCGGCTGAACCTTCAGTCAATGGAGCGTCTAAAAGTGATATAGCCAATAACAATCTCAGATTTAATGAAGGAGAAACTGTTGAAATTAGTGCTTGGTTTTATTTAAGTGGAACGGATAATTTAGATTATATATTCTTACTTGATTTAGAAGAATCGGTTCCAATAGGTGCGGGACCAGGATTAAGATTTGCTTTAGAAGGTTCCCAAGGATTTTTAGTTGTAGAGCGCAATAAGTTTACTGAATCTACTTTAAGACAAGACAGTGGAAGTGAGGTTGCCTTTCCTCGAAATGAATGGGTGCACCTGCAAATTGAAATAAACCTGCAACGCAAAGAAAAAGGAACTGTTAAAGTTTGGCAAGACGGTATTCTGATAATTGATTTTTCAGATGTTGAAACTATGCCAAAGGATAAATTATTTTATTTGCAAGGCACAAAAGGCATTTACAATTCATTGCAGGTTGGTATAACTGCAAATTCAGATAAAAATCAAGCAGTTCTGTATCTTGATGATGTTGAAATTAAACGAAATTAGTTCTTAGATTTTTCGCAATATTCCAATTTATAATACGTTCATAGGTACAATGAGCATTATTATGAAAGGGAAAAATTGTGGTTGGCTAATGCAAAGTGCCTTGATTGTTCTATTGACAGTTGTTTCAAACCTGTCTTGGGGACAAGCTTATAAAGCAGCAACTGAAATTGGAGTGTTTGGGGGCGGATCTTATTATATCGGTGATTTAAATCCCGATAAACATTTTGTAAATAGTAAGCCAGGTTTCGGGCTAATCTATCGTTATAACCTTTCTACTCGGCATTCATTGCGGGCAACTGCATTTTATGGCAATGTATATGCTAATGACTCAGAAGGTAAAACAGAGGCGCAAATTGATCGGAACTTGAGCTTTAAATCCAATATTTTAGAATTAGCGGTGGGTTATGAACTGAACTTGTTCAAGTATTATATTAAAGATATGCGCGACCCTATAACACCTTATTTCTTTTATCAGCTAGCCTATGCTCGAATCAATCCAATGGCAGAATTAAATGGAAATGATATTGCTTTGCAACCGTTGGGAACTGAAGGGCAGGGGACAAGTGCTTCTTCAAAAAAGAACTATTCGTTAAATCAATTTACTGTTCCTCTAGGAATAGGGGTGAAATTTAATTTGCGTAAAAGAGTCGCTATGTCTTTTGAGTACGGTATTCGTAAAACCTTTACAGACTATTTAGATGATGTTTCTGGCGTTTATGCTGATGCAAATGTGCTAAGAGCTGAAAATGGTCCGCTAGCTGCAGAATTGGCGAATAGAAGCCTAACTGAGACGGTAGGGATGAATCGAGGAAATTCTAATAATAAAGATTGGTATTCATTTTACGGTGTTATGCTAACCTTTAAGCCTTTCAAAAAAGATATCTGCGAGTTCAATCAGTTGTTTTAAGGTGCGTTTTCTTATTGTTACAAAGAATTTATAATCATAAAAAACAACAGTTTAATAAGTGGTTTAGG
>CAKZPK010000524.1 GCA_937139035.1 uncultured Crocinitomix sp.
TAACTCCCTCACTTTGTGCGCTCTTGGTTGATATTTCTTTTGCTGTTGTAAGCCCTAGATTTTTTTTACCATCTCCAAGCTTCCTGTCATCATCATCATCTGAATCAATTTCCTCATTTTCTTTATCACCAAATAAAGTACCTATAAACAAAATAGCAAGCAAACCAGCCCCTACAGCTAACAATATCTCTCCAACACTCCATTCCTTTCTCTTTCTCCGTTGTGGAAATCTGTTTCTGCTCATAAATTTTGGGTTATAACTATTAAAAATCTACTTCTTCCTTTTCTTAGGCTTCTTCTTCATTGTTTCCTGCGCCTCTCTCAGCTTCCTAATCTCCTTCAATAAGTCTTTTGCATCTCCATCTGTATCTAACTGCTCTACTAATTCTCCTTTAAAAGCTTTGGCTAAAATGGCTTGTGGTAAATCATCTATTTTTGTTTTTAAGGTTTGATAGTTGGTCTCAATGGCATCTGCTTTGGCAAATAAGCTTTCTACTCGTTTTACAATTTCGGCTTGTTCATCCAAAGATGGAATGGGGATTTTAAAATCTCTAATCTCAATTAGATGCAAATCAGGAACACCGCTTCCACTAACTCTATTTCTAGCCTGATTAAAAACAATAGGGGAATTAAACAACAATTCAAGATAATTTACATTTAAAATTCTTGAAGGTTTAATAAGTGCAAGGCTAACATATATACTGAACTCAAAGTCTATTTGAACTTTTGACGCGTAACCATAAGTAGCTCCAACCTTGGTATATAAGAGATCCCCATTTTCTGGGTTACATCTTTTTATATATTGATTATGATCATCAATAGATACATACTTGCAATTTTCTTCATTTATTTTAAATGGCCTTACATTTTTTACACTTAAAAAACGTACTCCATCTTCAATGTAGTTTGGTTTAAAATGTACTCCATCTGTAATCAAATATGAAATCTCTTCAGCCCTCATACATGACCAACTATCAGGTATCTTAAGCAGGTTTACATCTGATTTATCAGATCTTTTATTTTTTCGTTGATCTTTTGGTTTTCTTAGTCCATTTTTTTTGGCCTCTAAGCATTTTTTTTCATAATCTTGATTAAGGTCAACTCCAATCTTTTTAATAAGTAGATCTATATCCCCCAACTCCTTCCCAACACGCCACTCCTCTGTCAATTTTCCTGTAACAGCTTGCGTTAACACCGCCTGCCTAAATTGCTTCAATAATTCAGGAATGCCTGCCAAACGTTCTTTCAAACCATCTAAATGCCCAAATAAAGTATCTAACATGGCTACAATACGCTCTTGCTCGGGGAGAGGGGGGAGTTTAAAATCTAATTCTTCAATTAGCTTAGAGCTAATATTTGGTTGCGCTCCTCCATAAGCTTTATCCTCTATTTCTTTTTTTAACCCACCTAATAAGTAATAAATAAAGTTATTACTTGTCAAACTTTTAGCATGAGGTATTAAATTTCCTACTCGCTGATTTTGATAAACCTTAATATCCTCATTAAAAATCCCATACTTTCCTGTTGTAGCTCCAGACATAGCAACAAGTACATCTCCTTTCTCAACAATAAAACTATTTGCTGTATTAAACTCATCAACGCATCTTGATTTCCTAGTAGTGACAAAACCTTGTTGAATATCTGATATCCTTATAACTGGTATGCCATCATTTTTATAGTCTTTACTTTTAAAAGCATAACCATTTTTCAATTTTAAAATATCACCAAGTTTACAGTTCTCCCAATTCTTTGGTAAATTATTTTCCATTAGCCCAATTCTTTAATAATCGCATTCAACTCCTTCGTAATCGCATCCAACTCGGTTAAAGCCGTTTTAGCAATATCAATGGGTTCACCAATGTCTTCTACTTTAGTAATACTATCGTCTACAATTAAACCCAAATCCAATGAATCGTTCTTTTTAGCAATGTCAGCTCTTGAAATGCTAGACCAACGCTCGTCTTTTATTTTTTTACGGTTTTTTGCTACATAGGCCTTTTCAAAACCTGCAAAATGTTTTTCGGTAAAAGGAGTACGTTTACCAAACTTTGGCATATTGGTGCGGAGGTCATAAAACCAAACATTTTTCGTATTGGCTTTGTCCGTTTTACCGCGTTCAAAAAAGAGCACATTGGTTTTTACACCTGCCGCATAAAAAATACCAGTTGGCAAACGTAAAATGGTATGTAAATTACATTTTTCCATTAAGTCTTTCCGTACTTTTTGTCCGTCACCGTCTTCAAACAAAACATTATCAGGCAAAACAACAGCAGCTCTTGCACCTCCACGTTGGTGCAGGCTACGGTAAATGCTTTGTAAAAAGTTCAATTGTTTATTACTACTTGGGTAAACCAGGTCGGAACGGGTTGGGTTTTCGCCTCCTTTTTTAGTTCCAAAAGGTGGGTTGGCTAATACAACATCTATATTTTTAATAGATTCGCCCATACTGCTTAATGAATCACCTAAAGCAATATTACCACCCATGCCGTGTAAAAAAGCATTCATCATGGCTAAACGGTGGGTATCGCCAACCAATTCGCAACCGCTATATTGTTCGTTTTGTAAAAAATTATTATCTGCTTCGCTTAAATCAAAAATATCTATATCCGCTAAAATATGATGATGTGCCGCAATCATAAAACCATAGGTTCCGCAAGCAGGGTCGTTCAAACGTTCTCCCACTTTAGGATCCATTAAACGCACCATAACATTAATTAAAGATCGAGGGGTGAAGTATTGTCCTGCACCGCTTTTCTTTTCAGAGGCATTTTTCTCCAGCAAACCTTCATATAAATCACCCAAACCTTCCTCTTTGGCATCAAACCAATCCAATTCATCAATATTTTTAATGATTTTACGCAAATTGGCAGGCTCTTTAATGCTGGTTTGCGCATCATTATAAATTTTACGCACCTTACCAGTACTTTCTGTTCCTAAAAACAATAATAATTTACGGTATTCCGTAGCCAATTCAACTCCTTCTTTATTCTTAATGTCTTCCCATCTATACCCTTCAGGAATGTCACCTTCCATTCCAGTTTCTTCTGCCATTTTAAGGAAGAGAATAAACGTTAATTCATTTAAATATTGGTGATAAGTAATTCCATCATCCCGCAAAACATTGCAAAGATTCCAGAGTTTATTTACAATTTCGTGTGTGCTTAAAGCCATTTAGTGTTTTATATGAAATTTGTGCCAATCGCAATTGCAGTTAAAGCAATAACGACGAAGGTAAGTGTTTTTAGTTCATTTAAAAATGTGCTAAATCCAATTAAAAGGATTAAGCATATAACAATTCATTCAATTCTGAAATAATATCCTCAGTTTCATTATTAAAAGCTTTGTTCATGCGTTTTAAACCTCCTTCGAGACTAAAAGGTGGTTTATCCAAATCCTCTACTTTTACAATGGTTTCTTTTAAAAGTTGTGCTTTTATTTTGTCTAACCACCGCAATTGAATGGCATTCCATTTTTTTTGCGTTTTCAATTTTTCAACTGCATTTGAAATACGGTCTTTATGGTTAATTAAATCAGTACCTAAAGCCTGCGTTCGGATATGCCCAATTATATCCGCCACAATATTTTCATTTTTCAGTTCATTATAAGCCGTGTTCAAGTTGGTTTTATTAAAACCAACCGTATCTAAAATCAACCGCAGTTCTTTTAATTCCTTTCGAGTTAAATCGGCAGGTTTGGTGCAAATAATATGGAGCGCATCATATTTATTCTGATTATTTTTTATAAAATCAGTAAAGGATTCAATATAATCTTTCGGTTTTAATCGTTTTCCATAAGCCCTTTTCACGTCTTCAACTTCATCCGCTTCATCACTCCATAAAGTAGAAAAATTATGAGCCTTGCCTTTTTCACGATCTAAAAACTCCCATAAGTGACCATAATCTGCAATAGTTTTATTCAACTGATCGGTATCCGTTCCTTTTAATTTTTGCCCCAAACTACTTGCATCATTTTCTTTGGACAAGGTTCTAAACTGCTCTTGTTGGGTTCCGTTTAATGACCTGTACTTTCTATGCAGTTTGGCAATGATTCGGTCCAGTTTCGCTTCCTTTAAATACTCATCTTCAATTAGAGCCAATTCCTCATTCAAATCTGCAAATGATTTTGTCACCAAAGGGGAGACCGGTTTCATAACATCTTCTGACTCCATAATTTCAGAAACGCCTACACAATCATATATTTTAAAAATTTCTTTTCCAATTTCATCACATTTTCTGGTCGCACGGCCAATCATTTGGTCATACAAAATTCTGGAATTCACCCTTCGGAGAAATACTAAATTGCAAATGCTGGGAACATCAATTCCTGTGGTTAATAAATCAACCGTCACAACAATAGATGGAAATTGATCATTCTTGAACTTGCGCAAAATATTTTCTCTATCATATACCTCACCTGTAATTTTCACTATCGCATCTGCATCTACAGGTTCTCCCAATGCATTATATTCCTCATACAATAAGCGTACAACAGTATCAGCATGGGTATTATTTGCCGTAAAAATCAGCGTTTTCTTTCTGTCTTGCGGATCGAGTCCATATTCAGTAATAAGCGTATTAATAATGGCGCGATTAAAGCCTTCAGTAATCACTTTTTTATTAAAACCTGCCACTTCAACGGTAATTTCATCTTCTGCAATTCCAGCGTCTGCAATCACATTTGCTTCAGGGTCATAAACCTTAACAGGATCACCTTTTTTCCACTGAATGCCATTTTTAGACAAGGTGGTTTGAAACACGTAGGGTGGTTCAAAATCTATCAAATAACCTTCAACTACAGCACGTCTATATGAATAATTAAAAACAGGTTTCCCAAATATTTCAGCCGTATGTACGGCAGGCGTTGCAGTAAGCCCAATGCGGTAAGCATCAAAATAATCCAAGACCATTCGATATTTACTTTGAAAATCTTTTTGATCGCGTAAAATGAATTCTTCTTTATCCATTTCCTTGTCCAATGTATACCCTCTATGGGCTTCATCAACCACTATACAATCAAAATCACCAATTGAAGGGGGATTATCCGAATAGACAATGCGTTGCACTAAACTTTGCACCGTCGCAAATTGAATTTTAGTATCCAATTCTGCCGCTTTATCTTCTAAATCTTGCAAATCATAAATTTGGGCAAAGGTTTGCAGGTTTTCTACTTTTACTTCTTTAAAATTATCTGCAGCTTGACTACCTAACATTCTACGGTCAACTAAAAACAAAATCCGTCTAAATCGTTTGGCTTTGATTAAACGATAACACATTCCAATCATGGTTCTAGTCTTACCGGTTCCGGTTGCCATAGCCAACAAGGCTCTTCTGTCCTCAGAATCGGTTAAAATTTTATTTTCAACGGCCTTAATGGCTTCAATCTGATAATCACGTAAACTTAAACCATCAGGATCTGATAACAGCTCGTATCCATCCGTTTTTAAATTAGTTTCTCCCTGAGTTTCATCAAATAGCAACTTTTCCTTTAAATCGGTTGGCGAGAACCAATTCCGTAATGGTCTAGCAATATTGGTTTGATTGCGCGCATCCCAAAACCAAATACCCGAAGCTGCTTTAAATTGTTCTAAAAACGGTTTACCATTGGTTGAAAAAGTAAACGGAACTTTATAATTACTCGAATTATCATGGTTTGGAAAAGTAATATCATGTTTTTCTTCAACAACAGCGCTGTACTTTTTAGCCTGTCCCAGATCACTCATTACATTTTTAATGTGCTTTTTTGCCTCAACAATACCCACCAATTCCGTACCAATAAACAAGGCATAATCTGCCCACAATGTTCCGCATCTCCATTCTGCAATGGCCATTTGTCGGCCTTTTTCAGGCAAGGTTTTTTCAGTTTTATAATTAAGGTGTTGTGTATCACACTCCCAACCTGCATCTCTTAATTGTTGATCAATAAAGACCCTCGTCTCCTCCTCATTCATCTCTACTTTACTCGCTGCTTTTTTTGCACGCTGAGCATAGGCAGATTGAACCTCTTCTGCAATTGGTCCGATAGTTCGGTTTTCTAAAAGATTCTGAAATTTTTCTTCCAGTAATTTATAATCTTCTTCTAACACATACAAAGCATGCCGCGCATCCAATTTTTCTGGCTTAGAAAATTTAAGATTTGAGACATCAAGTTCATCCTTAGCATAAGTTTGATAAAACCACTTTCCAACTTTAAACGAAGAGAACAATGCAGTTTTGGCTTCCCCTTCCGTCCCTGTAAATTGATGAGCTGCACTATTTCCAGTATTTTTTAGTGTATAAAGTAAATCCTTAATCCTTTCAGGTAAAATACGCTGAAGTTTTAAACGCTTTAATCGATTATTAAAGGTGTTCTCGTACGGAAACTCTAAACCATGCAATTCAAAAACATTCTCCGTCAAACGCTCACCAAATTGGCGCAGTTTGACAAGGGTAGTATTGGGATCTTCAAAAAGATTGTACTCAGCCGACTGCCCTATATTAAATAAGATAGGGAATTCGCTTTCAAGAAATTCGAAATTCGATTGTTTCATTTGGTGGGGTCAATATATAACTCATAAAAATAAGAAAAACCTTAAATAATAAGACTTACTTCTATCACCTCTCCCCGAAAGCATGAAATAAATGTCCGAACTTCCTAACCCTTCTACCCAAACTTCACCAAATCCCGAATCAAGAATTCCTGCTCTACCGAAAAATCAATCTTTAATGATTCCTTCATTCAAGCCTGTATTAATAGCTTCGAGAATCTTTTTCAACTCCTCTACCGTGCTAAATAATTCTGTTACCATCTGCTGCGCCATAGGCCCAACTTCTGAGCTTAATTCGTTTTCTACAATTGCTCTTAGTTGCTTATTGAGCTCGGCATTTTGCGCCAATACTGGACTAATTTTACGCCCTAGTACACGAGCACCAGTTAAACATATATCAAAATCTTCTGCATCAAATAAATCTGCAAATTCAGAATTTTCACAAAATAATTCCGCTTCATAGTTTTCAAAGGCAATATCAATCAATGCTTTGATGTCTTTAAGGTCTTTGCTTCTTTTTTCTGGTTTTTCGCTCCAGGCAATTAATTTTAAAATTACCATGCCATGCAATGATGAAACAGGTAAAGTAAATCCCTCAGGGTGTTCAAATTCTTCAGAACTTTGACCAACCTCATCCATCCCAAGTACTGATAATTCTATTGATCGTTCAGGAAAAGTTACCGTATATTTTTGTGCAATTTCACCATAGGGTAATAAATCTATGACTGTATTTGATTCTGAATAATACATTCGGTAAGGTGTTCCTCCATCTGTGTCCTCAAATCCCTTTTCCTTTAACTCTTTTCTTATTTCCAAATAGGTTTCCATGTCAGGAAGCATGACTGCAAAATCAATATCTGCTGTTCCTCTATTTGGTTTTGTACCTGCTTTATACAATTGCACATCACGCGCATTTGCTCCTATCAAATAATAATGTACGCCAAATTTCCTGAAGGTTTCCTCCAGCTTCAGATACACTTCTTTGTGATCTGCAAAGGAATAATCTTTATAATTTTGGCTCAATGTATTGCTTATAAATTATTTCTGCTGTCTCCAAGTTCCTACTATCACCATCTCCTAAAAGTTGTGCATAAACGATTAATGCGTGCACCGTATCATTATTTGCTGTTGTATGATTCCAAAATTTTTGATACACGACAATTGAACCATTTCCATCTGGCAAAAGGCGGTAATTTTTGGCAAGTTTGGGTTTTGTTAGCTCTGAAAAGACCGTTATTTTTTCCGGAAGTAAATAATTCGTTAATCGCGCTGCCGCAGGTTCTCCACCCCATTGTGTATCTCCTTTAAGCTTGGCTTGCCTAAAAAAGTCTTTCTCATTCCCTTTATTAAACCGACAATTTTGAAGATGCAGTGATGGTAATAACTTATCATTAAATACACTTACCCATTTCTCTAACAAACCTTTACTATTTATTAGTTTTCGCTTCTTCCCATCTAATCGTATAATATAATTCTCTGCCTCTAATTGGTTAAAAACCTTAGGAATGGTTCCTAGCGATACATTTGAAAATTCGGCAATTCTGCGTTGTGGGGCATTCACTAATTCATGATCCATTAAAAATTGAAAAACAACAGCCGCTCCTGTTTTTGTAAAGGCTCTGTGTTGATATTTTTCTTGCTCGGATGGTGACGCATTTTTTTCCCCTTCAATAAAAATTAAAAACTGTCCTAACTTCAGGTATATGTTTCCTGCTTGATCCAAATAATTAATCTCTTTCTCTTTAAGCATACTCTTAGCACTAGGAGTAATATAATCAGAGACGACCATTAAGGCTTCATCCTTGCCATATGATTTTAACTTTGCTATTATATCAAGAACATTATGTGGTTGAATTTGGCGTTTATATTCTACAATAAGATCTTGATTATTGACGCTATAGAAAGCATATACATCACTATTAGGATGCTTACGTTTTTTAATTGACACCTCAACATCAAGCTTTTCTAAAAATGCCTTCAAATAATCAGCTTCATAAAATTCATATCGATACCCCATACCACAATGTTCATAAAAATAATGCGTTCATAATTTATGAACACTCAAAAATAATGAACATATTTGGTATTTACAAATTTTTAAGAAACCCTCACCCAAACTTCACCAGATCCCGAATCAAAAACTCCTGCTCTACCGAAAAATCAATCTTCAACGAATCCTGCTCATCATCTTGCACCAATGGATAACCTTTAATTGCATCCGCCGGAACATCAGATTTACCCTTGAACTTTTTCCAGAATTTTTTGATGCTTTTTTGATCAGGTTTGGCAATAGCAATAAGACAGCCGAGTGCACTATTCTCGTAAATTAAATATTCAACGCCTAGGTTTTCATTGATTTGCATAGTGTGAAATTACGGTCTTTTCTCTTTTTTAAAGCAATAGGAGAGAAAAAAATTGCGCCGTACTTTTCATTAATCGCCTTTTTGTGTTGCATTTCGACAGGCTCAATGGTCAACACAAAAAAAAGTTAATAGCATAAGCCTTAATCAACACACAAAAGCTCCACTCCCGACCAAATAAATGCTTTCGTAAATTTATCACTTTCCTCCATCTATCCTGCCGACCTTTTTTGTTAAAAACACCCTTAAATAAATGAACGGTTTTCGGCATTCGTCGGAAAAGCGATTGAATCAAAAACTATTATCTAGTAAGATTGGGAAGCTCTGCAAGAGATCACCCAACCGCACTTATAATAGCTGAAGAAGAAATTGATTTGAGAATGTGCCTCTTGGCGATAGCCCCGCTAGGAGTCCTTTTTCTTTCTTTTTGGACAAGCAAAAAGATAAATCACCCCCTTAAAAAAACACCTAACCCCTTTCTCATCACAAACAAAACCAACCAACAGAAGAATCTTTCAAAACTCCTACCTTTACGCTAAGCAATTCAATAATGAAAAAAGAGAAACCTTACACTCCCTCAGCAAAAGAGTTAGCCCTATTAAAAAAAATAGAGGACTTCATTATCAAATATGAGTTAACAGTTGGCGTGACGCTTCTTATTATTTTTGGACTAATGGTATTGGGAATTCCTACTATGGAATACTTTTTTATTACAGGCATGCTTTTTTTGGCAATTTTATATTTTTCCACAGCATATATGCCATTTCCTGTGCTGCCTGATGTTAAACATATTTTTTCGAGTAAATTAAGTGGAATTGCTTCCTTTGTTATCGTTAT
Source organism: uncultured Crocinitomix sp. (assembly GCA_937139035.1). Lineage (GTDB taxonomy): Bacteria > Bacteroidota > Bacteroidia > Flavobacteriales_D > Crocinitomicaceae > Crocinitomix. The sequence goes on from CAKZPK010000524.1 coordinate 9,721, forward strand.
AGGAATTTTATTTAGCATTATGAATTGGCCCGCCTACAATGAGATGCTGAAATATGGACTAATTGGTTCGAGTATTGCGCTAGCATATGGTTTCCTCAAAAAGGAAGTTCCAACAGAATTGAAATCCCATTTTAAGCGGTTTAGACTTAGAGTTATAATATTGTTTATTATTGGAGGAGCTTTATACTTAACTCCACGAACTAAATTGGTTGAATTTGGAGTGATAGAAAAAGCTATTACTGAAACACCAAACGTTTAAAACATGATTCAATATCACGAACCTCTTTTCCGACCACCATCCGAAGCACGCTCATTAATTATTCAAATAACACTAGGCTGCAGCTGGAATAAATGCTCGTTTTGCGAAATGTATACATCAAAGCAATTCACGGCGAGAAAAGAGGAAGAAGTGTTTGCTGACATTGATGCATTCCTGCCCTATGCGGATCAAATTAGACGTGTCTTTTTAGCAGATGGTGATCCCTTGGTTTTATCTACGCGTAGATTATTACGCATCCTTGATAAGTTGAAAACAACCTTTCCTAATTTGCAACGTGTATCCACTTATGCGTCTCCGAGTAACTTGGCGCGCAAGTCGAATGAAGAACTGAAAGAACTTTATGAGGCGGGGCTAACTTTGCTCTATGTTGGAATTGAATCGGGCGACAGCAAGGTATTGGAATGTATTCAAAAAGGAGAGACTTTTGAAACGACTATCGAAGGGTTGAATAAGTCGAAAGCCATTGGTATGAATAGTTCGGTGATGATTATTAACGGCGTTGGCGGAACTGCTTTGTCCGAACAGCACGCCATTAATTCTGCAAAGGTATTGAACGAAACACAACCAAAATATGCTTCAACTTTGGTACTGACTGCTCACAAAGGATTGGAGCATTATAAAAACAGGTTTTTAGGAGAATTTGAAGAGTTAAATCAGGTTCAATTATTTACCGAACTCCAATTATTCATGCAGCATTTAGAATTGGAAGAAACCATTTTCCGTTCTGACCATGCCTCCAACAATCTTGTATTAAAAGGTGTTTTAGGTAAAGATAAAGAACGGTTTTTAGAGCAAATTCAATTGGCACTAGATCAACCTAGTTTAGCAAATTTAAGAAGTGGTTTTTTAAAAGGGTTTTAAGCAATAAAAAAATCTCTCCCGTATTAACCACGAGAGAGATTTTAAAATTATTAGGCAGATAAGCTAAACATCAATTTGCTAATTGCTCATCCGACATTTTATTCGATTCTAAAACAATAATATGCGCCTCGTTATCCTCTAAACGGATTGTATCTTTTATAATTTCCAGTTTTCGATTATTCTTGGTAATCAAAATCAACTTTTCATTCGAATCACGGTGAATTAACTGAATAATATTTGCACCAATATTTGTGTTTTGCATTAAACGTTGATGAATAGCCGTATTCTTTTTAGAAAAGACAAGAATCGTTTTATTTTGGACAGATTTTTTAAGATAATAGGCTACAGTTTGACTGATCGCTATTACGGCAATAATACAATACGCTGCCATTGTGAAATCGCCAAAATTAACCACACCAATAAATACAATAATAGCATCCGTTGCGAGCATTATTTGGTTAAATGGTAAACGAATGCGCTTGATAATAATTCGAGCAAAAATGTCATTACCACCAGTTGTTGCTCCAGCATTCATTACAATTGCAACTGCCAAACCTATTAAGATTCCCCCAAAAATAGATGAAACTAAAATGTCTTTGATTAAAGGCGTTCCATTAGTAAGGAATGTAATTGCATCTAAAAAAAGAGAGACAGACACCATGGAAATAGCCGTTTTAATTCCGGTTGCACGGCCCAGTATTTTTGTTCCCCAAATAAGCAGAGGAATATTAATTGTCAAAGCAATCATTCCGACGGGTAAATCAATGAGGTTATGGATTACAATACTTAACCCGAAAACTCCGCCCGGAACAATATTATGAGGCACAATAAAAAAGCCATAGCCAATGGCTAGAATTAACGAACCTCCTAAAACGAGTCCGTAACTTTTAAGCTTTTCTAACGAAAAAAAAGCTGCTTTAGAAATTGTAATTAAATTTTTCATTTTAAAATTAAATTCAAAAAAAAATCCCTTTGATAAATTGCTATCAAAGGGATTTAAATATGTTGTGTTTTTACATTTTTCATTCCCTTTGTTTTGTATGCATAAAAATGCACGAATTACAGACCATAATAATGGGCATAATCATCCTCGTTTGTTTCTTACTTTTAATCATAACTCTCTTTTTTAGCACAAAAAAAACGTTCTACTCATTACTGGAAGAACGTTTTTTGATTTATTATATATAAATACAATTACGTCCTGACACTCGTGGGCCTAGAACACATAATATTGACTATAAATTGCTTTTGTACTTTCATTTCGACGGCAAATGTATATTTAAAATTTAGATCCCACATCATAGAATTTGATTTTTAACCATTATTTAATGGAATGTTACTTTTTGATAGAAATTATCAAGGGGATTACATTCTCTTAATCTTCATAACCACAGATTTTTCGCTCATATTTCCCTTTGGCATCTGACAATGTCACTTTTCTTTTTTCACCTTTACATTGTTTTAATCCGCGACAATAATAGTCGAAATGATACGCATACGAATTCTTAGTGACGCAGATGTAAACATAAGTTGTTTGCGACTTTGCAGGAACGGACGGAAGATGTTCAGTAAATCCAGATAGGAGAAAGAACAAAAATCCTATAAAAGCAATTTTTGGGAGTTTGGCTAACATAAAAAATTTTTTAGGTGATCTAAAGATAGTGAATCTTCAATCATATCCATCTCATTTACAACCACTTTCTCCCAACACCTAATTTCATTCCCCGAACACCAACTAAGCGCTCCCAAAACACATTTAAAAAACTAAAAATGTCAAATAAATGAATCTATAACGGCTTTTTAAACTGTGTTAATGAACTCCCTTTTGACGTAAACATATATATCCAAAGCACACGAGAAAAAGAATAATTAAAACCTGACATCACCAATATAACGGCTAGCATTATTGGAACCATTCGTGCATCTAAAAACTGTTCAAAAAAGAATTGAATAAGGACAAAAACAGCCACACATTCTGCAATTACTAAGCCGTAACTAACATACATTGCACCCATGAAAAAACCAGGTTCTTTGTCGAACTTATGTCCACAGGATTTACAGTTTTCATTAATCTTCCCAAACCAGAATAGGCGCTTCTTTTCATAGATCTCTCCTTGATAACAATTTGGACATTTGCTCTTGGATAATGCTTTGAATCTATTCATTTCTTTTTTTCTTCAAAGTTCGATATAGATTTGAGCTCAACACGTATATTTATTTCGCAATAACTAGGACAAAAGACGCTTTTTAACTAAATTCAGCGCATGCTAATATTACCTGTATTAAATATTGAGCAATTTGATTTTGAAAACCAAAAAGGCCATTTTTATGCCAACGATTTCAATACTCACTTAGAGAAATATCATGCCTCAATTACTAAACCGCACAAACATGATTTCTACCTTGTTGTTTTGTTTACTAAAGGGGGTGGTGTACACGAAATTGATTTTAATGCCTACCCTATAAATCCTGGTTCTGTTTTTCTATTGCGCCCCGGACAAACACACCATTGGGAATTATCAGAAGACATTGACGGTTATATTTTTTTTCATACACGAGAATTCTACAACTTACTTTTCCCGAATCGAGACATTGATGATTACCCTGTATTTAATTCCAACTATAATTCACCGCATATTGAACTAGAACCTCTGCAAATAGAGAAATACGTGCACTATTTCAAACAAATTCGGGGAGAATATGAACAACGTTTTTGGCTAAAAGACCAACGCATTTCATTACTAGTAGATTTGCTTTATGTTGATTTAGCCAGAATTTATCACACACAAAACCCAACAACAAATGAGAATAGCAGAAAAAAAGTAAGTCGATTATTACAATTGGAAAAACAAATCAACCTTCTTTATAAAGAACAAAAGCAAGCCAAAACATATGCGGCCCAATTAAATGTAAGCGTCAAACATCTTAATAAAAATGTAATGGCCGCACTTGGCAAAACCACCAGTGATTTAATTCACGACCGAGTTTTACTAGAAGCAAAACGGATGTTAATTCATGGTAAAGCAACCATACAAGAAATTGCTCATGACCTTGGCTATGAAGACCCTTCTTATTTTTCAAGATTTTTCAAGAAAAAGACAGGATATTCACCCTCTGATTTTGCACAAAAATATGAAGCAAAATAAAATTAACGAAGCCTAACCAAACCACTATCTTTGACATTAACATGACACCTCAAGCAAAATCAACCTTAAAAATCACCAACGCTTCAACGCATAACCTTAAAAATGTTTCGTTGGAGGTTCCGCATCACCAATTTGTTGTGGTAACAGGTATTTCAGGCTCTGGAAAATCGAGTTTGGCTTTTGATATTATTGCCAAAGAAGGGCAACGCCGTTACTTTGAAACATTGCCTTCGTTTGCTAGACAATTTATGGGAAAAATTAGCCCTGCAAATGTTGATAGTATTGATGGGCTTTCTCCTGTAATTACAGTGAGTCAAAAAACAACTGGAATGAACGCTCGATCTACGGTTGGTACATTGACGGATATTTACGCCCTATTGCGATTGTTGTACGCACGCACTGGGACTAAGAGTACTTCGAGTGCCTCAGTGTTCTCAGCACAGCAAGATCTGGAGGACGCCGAGGGAACAAAGGACACCGAAGTATTCGAAGTAGCCTTTGCTCCAGAAATCACTCGTTCCTTATTTTCATTTAATTCAGATGAAGGAAAATGTTTGCGTTGCAATGGGCTGGGAATGGAAGAAGAAATTGACCTAAAGAAGTTAATTATCCATCCTGAAAAATCGATTCGAGAAGGAGCTTTGGCACCTACACTGCCAACGGGTTATATCATGTACTCGCAAGTAACTATTGATGTATTGAATCAAGTATGCGAAGCAGAAGGTTTTAATGTAGATATTCCGTGGAATAAATTGACAGCTAACCAGCAAAAGGTCATTTTATTTGGCAGTGAAAAGATTAAAGTTCCTTTTGGCAAACACAGCATTGAATCACGTTTAAAGTGGACTGGCATAAAAGCTAAACCCCGTGAAGATGGTTATTATAAAGGAATGATTCCGATTATGTCCGACATTTTGCGCCGTGACAGGAATGCAAACATTTTAAAATACGTGTCTGCCATTACCTGCAAAGAATGTCATGGTAAACGATTGAATAAAAAAGCACTTTCTATACTCATTCATAAACATTCAATTGCAGATTTACTCAACTTTTCATTAGTAGAATTGGGACAATGGATGAAAGCAGAAAAATGGAATCCAATTGCCAATCCAATTGTCGAAAAAGTAATCAACCAAATTCAACTATTAGAAACCATTGGTTTAGGCTATTTACAACTTAACCAACCTGCAAAATCACTTTCTGGTAGCGAAGTGCAACGGATTCGAGTCATAAATCAAATTGGAGCGGAACTAAGTAATGTACTTTATGTTTTTGACGAACCAAGCATTGGTTTGCATGCACAAGAAAACAAAACCATGATTGCCATTTTAAAAAGCTTAGTAGCGCATGGTAATACCGTCATTGTGGTGGAGCATGATTTAGATACCATAAAAAGTGCAGATTGGATTATTGATGTTGGCCCCAAAGCAGGGAAGGAGGGTGGAGAAATTTTATTTAACGGAAGTTTGAATGATTTTCTAAACCAAAACCAATCAACTAGCCCAACCTATAACGCATTACTCAACGCGGTGCAAGTACAGCAAAAAATAATAGCACCTCCTAAAACCAAGATAGAGTCTATTGTTTTAAAAGGATGCAATGAAGGAAGATTAGTAAATGGTGATTATACATTTTTATTAGGTCAACTAAATGTGGTTACGGGGAAATCAGGCAGTGGTAAAAAGGATTTAGTTAAAAAGACTTTAATGCCACTCGTCCAAAATCAACTAAAAGGGGAAAATACGCCTGTAGCAATTTTGCAGACAGAAAACCTCAGCACTATTGATCGATTAGTATACACAGATCAATCTCCGATTGGAAGAACACCACGCAGTAATCCGGCAACTTATCTTGGATTGTCTGACCATATACGGGATTTATTCTCAAAGCTACCAGAATCGAAAGCTAAAAAACTAAGCAAATCAAGTTTTTCTTTTAACACAAAAGGAGGCAGATGCGAAACTTGTTTAGGAGCAGGAAAAACGCAGATTGGCATGCACTTTTTAGGTCAGGTAGATTTGATTTGTGGAACTTGCAACGGAAAACGTTTTAATGCAAACTCACTTTCTGTTAATCTAAAAGGAAAATCAATTTCAGACATTTACAATTTAACCGTAAATGATGCTTGCGCGTTTTTTGAAGGAGAAAAAAAAATCTTGAATGGACTATTGACACTACAGAAAATTGGATTAGGATATTTAACCTTGGGGCAGTCCTCCACTACCCTATCTGGAGGAGAAGCCCAACGCATTAAACTAGCCAATGAATTGCAAAAAAAATCATCAGGAAACGCTCTTTATATCTTAGATGAACCTAGCATTGGACTACACACTTACGATCTTAAAAACTTAATGAATTTATTTGCTGACATTATTGCTGACGGTAATACCATTGTTTGCATTGAGCAAGATGAATTCATAGTCAATAATGCGGCACAAATTATTGAACTTGGGGAAACAAAGACTATACCTGTCAATTATTTTGATGTAGATAACTCAACAAATGAAATTCATCAATTCATTCAATTAAAAGGTGTAAAAACACATCAACTCAAAAATATTAATGCCGTTTTTCCTAAAAACAAAATCACCGCCGTAACAGGAATTTCTGGCAGTGGAAAATCTGCGTTGGTCTATGATAGTTTATATGCAGAAGCAAATGCACGTTTTTCAGAATCATTAACAACCTATAATCGCAGTTTAATTCAATCACAAAATCGTGCAGAAATTGAAATGGCAAGTGGACTAACACCAACCATTGCTATTCAGCGAAAAAGAAGTAACCACTCCAACCGATCAACCGTTGCAACCGTCACAGGAATTCATGACCATTTGCGTTTATTATATTCTCGTATTGCGCAATTAGCTGGACACGAATTTACAGCCCAACACTTTTCGTTTAATCATAAATTGGGCGCCTGTCCGCAATGTAAAGGACATGGATTTGAAAAAAAATGCGATCCAGACCTCATCATTATTGATCCTAAAAAAACGGTGTTTGACGGAGCTTTAAGCACAAATAAAACAGCTAAATATTTCACCAATCCGCAAGGTCAATTTATTGCAACTTTAAAAACAATTGCAACAGTCAACAACTGGAATCTCAACCTTCCATGGGAAGAATTACAAACAGAAATACAAGACACCATACTTTATGGAACTGGTGAACAGGAGTGGAATGTCCATTGGGAATTTACAACTAAAACAAGAAGTGGCAGCCAAGAACTAACCACAAAATGGCTCGGATTCTATCACTATATTAACGACGAATATGAGCGCAGACGTGACAATAAAAACATTCAATCCTTATTAGATTTATTACATGATGTTCCTTGTGAACTTTGCAAGGGAAACCGTTTAAAAAGCACATTATTAGACATTCAATTTGCAAATAAAAACATTGCCGAACTTTGTGAAATGAGCATTAAAGAATGCTTAACCTTTTTTCAACAAAAACAAGAAAACAGAGAAATAAAGGCCATTTTAAGTTTAGTATTACCGCCAATAATGCAACAAATGAAAACCATTGCAGCACTTGGATTGGAATACTTAACAATGGCTCGAATAGCAAGTAGTTTATCTGGTGGAGAAATTCAACGCATTCGTTTAGCTGGACAACTTTCAACCAATTTATTTGGTGTAACCTATGTTTTAGATGAACCCACAATTGGTCTGGATCAAAATCAGATAAATGTACTCATTCAGCTCCTACGTCAGCTTACAGACAAAGGAAATACGGTAATAGTTATTGAACATGATCAATCCTTTATTTCAGCATCAGACCATTTAATTGAAATGGGGCCTGCCTCAGGTAAAAATGGTGGAGAAATCATTTATCAGGGAGCAACAAATGCGATTCAAAAACATCCAGACACGACAACTTATCAGATTCTTTTTGAAAACAGCCCTTTAACACCTAAAGATAGAACTGGTTCAACGACAAATTTTGGAGTAAAAGGCGCATACAAAAACAACTTAAAACATATTGATGTTGCTTTTAAATCCAATCGAATTACAGCCGTAACAGGTGTTTCCGGCAGTGGAAAATCTTCCTTAATCAAGTCGGTTATTTATGCATCATTTGCAAAAAAAAGACCCGTTGGATGCGATCAAATTCATGGTTTTGAAATTTTTGATGATGTATTATTAATCGACCAAAACCCGATTGCAACCACTACATTGAGCTGCCCAGCTACAATTGTTGGAATTTTAAATTTACTACAAACAGAATTTGCAAAAAGTGACCAAGCCAAAGCGTTAAAACTTAAAAAGGCAGACTTCTCTTATCAATCCAAAAAAGGAAAATGTGAGACCTGTAAAGGTTATGGCGAACTGAAAACCAGCATGGATTTTATGAGCGATATTTGGATACTGTGCGACACTTGCAATGGAACCCGTTATCATTC
>CAKZPK010000525.1 GCA_937139035.1 uncultured Crocinitomix sp.
ATAGTCACGGCCACCGCCGCCACCACCACCGGCAACTATAACACGATCGCCTAATGCAGCTCCGCCTTGACGAATGTCTGAGGCTCCACCACCACTTCCAGCACGACCTCCATCACCTGTACTTGGTGATCCAAATCCGCCTAAAGCACCGCCATTGAAACCAGCAACATCCTCAGTTCCTGTTCCCCCAACGTAAATGTTTAATACTTCTCCTGGTGTTACAGCTAATGTTCCAATAGCATATCCGCCAAGCCCTCCAGTAGATTGGTCGTACTCTTCATCTGTCGTAGCTTGCCCTTGAGCGCCATAAGTTTCTACTTGTATTGAAAAAACTCCTGCAGGGACCGTGTAAGTGTCAGGAGTTCCAGTGTAGGTGTATGTAGTGACATCTTGTGACCATACACTAGATAGTCCAAAGCCAAAACATAACATAAGAGATAACCTCTTATAGTCTAAGTGTTTCATAGTTAGTTGATTTAAATAGTTAGACTGCGAATATATGATTTTTGTTTATAGAATTCAATCATCTAGGTGTTTAATCGTAGTTTTCGTTAGTGGTACTGGTTTAAAATAGGGTGTTTTTGATTTTTTTGAGGGCAAATGCAACCGTTTTGAATCATGTTACATCAACTATAAAAAACGTGCTGACCGCAATAAATTTTATAGTAATGAAAAATACATTTTGGATTCTTGGAATATTTATAATATTCAGTTCTTGCAAAGATAAAATTCAGCAAAAGTACATGGCAAATAGTCCTGTTTATACGGATTATGAAACATTTAGAAGCTCTGGTGGCTTTGTGGCCGCGCAAGCAATAGAGCAGCAAGGTAATATTTATTTTAAGGACGATTTTTTGTTTATGGTTGAACCTGATAAAGGAATTCACTTTATAGATAATACAAACCCTTCTGCACCAATACAAACTGGTTTTTTAAATATTTGGGGCGCTACAGGAATGTCAATCAAAGGAAACTATTTATATGCAAATAGTTTTATTGATATGGTGGTTTATGACATTAGTTCGTTTGCAAATCCAGTTTTGGTTGAACGATTAGAGGATGTTTTTCCAGGTGCCTTGCCGCATTCTGATAAGAATTATCCGTATAGCACAATTGATAAATCTAAAGGTGTTGTAACTTCTTGGACAGTAGAACAGGTTACTGAGGACATAGCCAATTTCCAACCAACATGGGTTGATTGTTTCAACTGCGAAGTAAGTTTTGCAGAGGTAAATAGTACATTCGATTCTGGTTCTGGCGACGGAAGTACAGGTATTTCAGGTTCAATTAGTTTGTTTACTATTATTGATGATTATTTATATGTTGTAGAAAATGGAAGTAGATTACACCCATTTGAGATTTCTAACCCGGCTTCGCCAACAGTTAATGATGCTGTAGGTATTTGGGGAAATGTAGAAACTCTTTTTCCTTATGAAAATTACATTTTTATGGGAACACCATCTGGAATGATTGTTTATGAAACGTCTAATCCAGTTGCTCCAACCTATGTTTCATCATTGAGTCATGCCCGCGGATGTGATCCTGTAGTCGTGCAAGATGATTATGCATATGTAACAGTTCGTTCTGGCGGACCTTGTGGAGGAGATATAAATCAATTAGATGTAATCGATATTTCAACAATTACATCTCCAGTATTAAAAGGGTCTTTTAATATGAAGAATCCGCATGGTTTAGGAATTGACGGAGCAAGCTTATTTATTTGTGACGGAGAGGATGGTTTAAAGGTTTTTGATGCTACTAATCCTGAAACTGCTGGGAATAACAAAATTCATCAGTTTAAAAACATCCAGGCAACAGATATTATTCCAATAAACAACATAGCAATTGTAATTGGCGAAGATGGAATTTTTCAATATGATTATTCTGACTTGAGTGATATAACATTATTAAGCTCATTAAATTTTTAGAGATATGAAATTACAGAATTCACTAAAGAATGTGACAAAAATTGCAAGTGTCCTAATGCTTGTATTAATAACGTTTGCTTGTAATAAAAGGACTGAAAGAAAACTTGAAAATACAACTTGGATTGGTGTAGAAAGAACGGTTGAATTTAATGGAGTCCAGGAGACTACGGATGAGTTTAATCATATACTTCATTTTAGAGATGATGGGACATTCTACAGAACATATGAAAATGGAACGTGGGTAATTGAGAATGGGAAACTAGTTGTTACATCTTATGAAGGATATTGCGTCCGTGCTTATAAAATTGTAAAATTATCAAATAAAGAGTTGATTTTAGAAGGAAGACAATCTCCAGCACTGCCGTTTATTGGATGTGTTGATGGAGACGAAAATGATGCAAAAATTGTAGAAACGTATGAGCGCTCTAAATAAACATTTGAAAGCTGGATTGTTTTTTTGTTTGCTTTTTTTTAGCTGTGCAAATGTACATGCGCAAGCAGATGCAAAGTCACAATCTAGTAAGGTTAATTATGGTATTCAATTTCGATCTGGCCCTTCTTTTCGTAAGTATGCAAATGAATTACCCGTGTCAGAATATACAGGGTTTAATTTAGGAGCAGATGTTTTGAGTATGCGATACGATTTAGATTTAGCAGCACGGCTTAATTCAAAGTGGACATTATTTGCAGGTTTAGGTTATTCTAGCCGAAACTATTTAGGAACCTATTATTGTCATGTTTGTGATTTTATGATGTTTCCTTTCGGGTCTGAAAGATTAGAATTTAAGTATTTAGATGTGCCAATTTTTGCAAGGTATCGTGTGGTTGATCGTAAATTAGGTTGGCATGTTGAATTTGGTGCTGAGACTAGTTTTGCATTGAATAAAGTTGACTCACGTTATGAATCAGATTTAAGATTGAATCCATATAGCGTGAATGCATTTGTTGGAACGGGGTTAGATTATAACCTAAACAATAGCATCAATTTTAATGCAACGTGTAGTTACCGAAAACTACTTTATTCAAATACAGCGTATACATTTCAAGCATTAGAGGTTAAGGCAGGAATAATTTATTATTTCAAACAACTTTAGTTAAAATAAAAAGATATGATAAAAGTAAAAATGATATTACTGGGCCTATTAGTTACCCAATTTAGTTTTGCTCAAAATAGTACAAACGAACTAAAAGAAGATTTATCCGTTAGTTCAAATTTACCGGTGGTCAGTGGTTTTTATAATCGGATAAACGTTGGAGTGTTGGGAGGCAGCAATGTCTCTCCTTCCTTCAACATTATTAATGGTTATAGATTTGACGAACGTTGGAGTGCAGGGTTTGGATTAGGAACAGAAGCGTTTTTTGGAAGAACATATATTCCAACATTTTTAGAGGGAAATTATAACCTCTTAAAAAAATCTACAACGCCGTGGTTAAGTTTAATGGCAGGTTATGAAATGCCAATTGAAAGTTGGGGAGATGTAAAAGGCGGTTTTACTTGCGGTGGAAAAGTTGGTTTTAGTTATTTTATTAGAAAAGCCATCAAGTTCATTATTTAGTACGAGAACATGCCTTGATTGTTTTTTGCTTTTTCTATTCTTTCAAAGAATATCTCTTATTCTATCAATAAAAAATTGAAAAACTAATTCATGGATAATTTTCAAATAGAAACTGCTCAAAATATTTCAATACATCAAAATGTAGCACATATAACCACTCGAATTGGCTCATACCTAATAGATTTTTTATTCATTGTTGGCTATTATATCATCATATTTTTTATAATGGGAATGCTAGATATAGCACCTAGTATGGAATATATGAGTTTATACATGCTATTATCTTTACCCGTTTTTTTTTATAGTTTACTTTTTGAAGTTTTAATGAATGGGCAAACCCCTGGCAAGTACTTTAATCAAACTAGAGTTGTAAAAATTGACGGATCTAAACCTACTTTTGGCAGCTACTTAATGCGCTGGTTATTACGCATTATAGATTTTAGTTTGGCTGGTGGATCGGTTGCTGTTTTAACCATTCTTTTAAACGGAAAAGGGCAACGATTAGGCGATTTAGCAGCAAGTACAACTGTCATTTCTGAAAAGAAAAGAATTACCCTAAGCAATACCATTGCTAATGATATTCTTGATAATTATACACCAATATATTCACAAGTAACTCTTTTAACCGACAATGATATTCATACCATTAAAAAAGTATATCATGATGCTCGAAAAAAAAGAAATCATCAAGTAATAGTAAAGCTCAGTAAAAAAGTGAAAGAGATAACCAACATTACTACTGAGCAAACTCCAATGGATTTTATAGACACAGTAATTAAAGATTATCATTATTACGCGCAGCAGTAAATAACTTTTTATTATTAAAAACATTTGTTGCTAGGTAGAACACTGTCAAAATTTTCGATTATCTTCGAACAGATAAATTTTATGTTTCTCTGTTT
>CAKZPK010000526.1 GCA_937139035.1 uncultured Crocinitomix sp.
AATGATAAATCTGTGATTTTCTTGTCCGAATCCAACTCAAACATTTCCGCTAATCGTTCAATTTCTGCCGGGTTTTCTTCTCCGTAAAATCGGGAAGAGTAGGCTAATAATTCTCTTGAAGACATTTCATCATAGTAATGAACTTCCGAAGGTAGGTAGCCAATTTTTTTTCGAATTTCTTTTCCTTCTTTAGCAATGTCATGTCCCAAGATTTGGGCAGAACCAGAAGTTGGAATTAATAATCCTAGTAAGGTGCGAATTGCTGTTGACTTACCGGCGCCATTAGGTCCAATAAATCCAAAAACTTCACCTTTGTTAATTGTGAGGCTAACATCTTTGATGCCAATATGCTCACCATAATATTTACTCAAACGAGTTGTTTTAATTGCTTCCATAGGTTTATGTATTTGCATTAAATGCTTGACTTAAAATTGTAATATTGTTTTCCATTAGTTCAGTGTATTGCGTATCAAATCCATCAGCAAAAATGGGCAGCCCTTCTGCCATATGCCGCTCAAATTCAATACTGTTTTTGGCACGAATAGCATCAAAAAGTCCATTGCTGGTTGTAAGTAAAGTGTGCGCCATAAACTCGATCGAAACATCTTTTCGAAAAGCTCCATTATCTACTTCTGATTGTATCATTGCTGATAGTCCTGCTATGCCACCTGCCCGCATTTGAATATACATTTCTTTTAAAGTGGGAGTGTTCATAGAGTCGTAAAAAGCAAACATAAAATTGCTCATTTCTGGATGCTCTTTATCTAGCTTGTATCCTTCTTGATACAGTGCACGCCAGAATGCCCAAAAATCTTCATAATTCTCCCGCTTCACATGTTGTATGTATTCCATTTTTTTTATTCCACATGTTTGAATAAGGTATTGGTAGAGAGAGAGCTTGTTTTCAAAGTATTGATAAAAACTTCCTTTGGCTATTGCGAGTGATTTTAATACTTTAGAAATTGAGGCGTCATCATACTTATTTATTGTGAATTCTTTTAAGAATGCACTTATGATTGCTTTTTGTCTCTCAGCAGATAGGTTGTTAAATGTACTTTTAATCATAATGTGACTATGTGGTCACAAATATAGTGGTTTTATTTTAATGTGACCACATAGTCACAAAAGATATTTGTCGGAATTTAGAAAAACTCAAATAAAAGGAATTGCAATCGTCTAAGTTATAATACGTAGTTTTGCAATTGTATAAAATGCTGATAATCTGTGGATGCGCAACCTTGACCTATAATTAGCGTATTAACAGTAAGTATTTCAGTGTGTTTGCCTTTTATCGATATTTATTTGCTACTCGTAGGATTAAACACTTAAATACAGAACTAAAATTTATTTTAGCTAAAAACAACCATGATGCGCCTACTTTTATTGTTCTTCATGTTATTGAGCATTAATCTTTCTGCTCAAAAGGTAAAGGTTACCAAAATGAATAAGGACTATTTTCGACATGCTGATGTTGAAGGGTTTTATTATTTGCATGACAATGCTAGACCTGAAATGTATCAGTGGATAGGGAATGTACGAATTGAGTTGGATACAATAAAGCCGCAAACCATTAAAACCATCTACCAAAAAATAAATGCAAAGGGTAATAAACTTGGTGCAAATGCATTTCGTGTTATCGATTCCGATATTTATAGCTATGGAAATGAAAAATATATTTCATTGGGTATTTACCATTTAAGATGGGAGCATAGAGATGAGAATTTGAGTTTGTTTCGAGGAAGAAACATTTATTTGTTTGGTTTTTTAGGGCACCATAAAAAAATTGAAGGTTATCGTGTAGCTGTGGATGGAGAAAAGCTATTGTTAGAGGAACTGCGTTATAAATCTATTCAGCCAGAGGTTGGGCATGATTTAAAAGTAAGACTAGGAAATGGTCTTAAAAAGGATGAAGTTAAGGTTGAAATAGAGCAACAGATGCTTCCACGTTATTATAAATTCGAAATTTTTAAAGGAGTATTTAGCAGAGGGGTAATTAGTGAGCATGAGTGGAGTTTTGGCGAATTATTAGTACGCGTATTAGACAAAGAAACAATAGAGCTTTAGGTTCGGTTTAAATTTTTTCTCTTTTTCATTCCTTCATTTGGCACTTTCTTGTAAATTCGTTCTATGAGCAAGTTCCTACTTTTTGTTTTCTCATTTTGTATTTTTAGTACGGCTTTCTGTTCCAGTAATTATTCAAAATTATATGGGCAATGGAAGGGAATTAAGATGTTTCAGGACGAAGATTCTTATGACGGAAGTACTTTCTTTCTGCCAAATGAAGGGGAGATGATTTTGGATGAATCTACTATTCGCATGTATTATTACCCTTATTTTAAAAGTGCTGAATTTGCTGTGACATATACTGATGAGTCTATTCTATACACTATTAACGACAAAGAGATAAAATGTGATTATACATTTGAAGGAGATACTTTGATGTTTAAAATGCACTATATCAATAAGGTTTTTGTCAAGCTATTTACAAAGGTGCAGCTCAGTAAGCATGTTATTTCAGATCTTGATCAATTTGGTTTTAGAACGAATAAATTAGTGCATGAATTTGAGTTGGATACATTGCATATGGAGCAAAGGAAAGGCTTTTCATCTTATGACTCTTTAGGGTTTGAGCCATTTCAGTATATAGAGTTTAAAAGCGACAACACATTGTTGATTGATCGAAAAGATAATGTAGTATTCTCTAGAGGTTATAAAACAATAAACTTCAGTTATAAAGGAGTGAAAAATGAACTGGAAGTAGTGCACGTTAGTGGAACGCAGGATATTTATTTCAAGCCGAAAACACTATGCAACTGCGATACGATCACAATTCCGTACATGTCAGTTAATTGGGCAAATCGAATTCGTCAAGCTATAATTGATGAGGAAAACTTTTAGGCGTTTAGTACTTTTTCAGAGTACTCTTTTTGCCAATTCATAAAAACGTTAATAATTGCTGACCTTTGGCTCATTAAGTTGCTAAGCTCGCTTCTGTTGGTTTTAGCTAATCCGCGTAAATTCTTTCTTTGATTACTGTTTTGAATAGCAGTGCTATAAAGTAGGGCATATAATCCAGTAATGTACATTATGACAGGATAGAGCAAGGCCCACCAACCTAAAAATAGTTTCCCCATGGTTATTGAAACTCCAATATACCAAAGTAAGAATGAGAATAAGCCAATTGCTAATGACATAGAGCCTGCAAAAGTTACTTCCATTTTTATGTTTCGGGTTAATATACCCACTAATTTATAGGGTAGAATGTTGTGGATGAATCCAAATATGAAAAAGGGGAGTCCAAGTATATAAGAGCCAACTCTTCTAAATCGAAAGCGATTTCCAAACTCTCCAATGTCTTTGTCTGAAATATTGTGCATGTTAAGTTGATCAATGTATTCGTCCACTTTTTTTTCTGTTGCTACAAACAGTTCTGAATCATTTTTTTTAAAGTATTTAATAGCGTCTATAAAGTCTTTTTGAATTTTAAATTCACCAAGCTGATCTTTGTATTTAACCCCAAGCTGCGCTTTAACATCACGGTAAAAAATGGTTTCTAGTTTTTGAAGTAGTTCTTCTTCCTCCTCCGAATCAAGGTGTAAAATGGTGGCCTGCATCTTTTCTTGAAGCAGCTCTGTAATTTCACGAGTTTTCGTTATTTGATAGTCTTTATCCTCGCGTTTTTCGGTTTCTAGTAATTCGTTTACATAAATAGGATGACCAATTTTTACAAATAAATCACTTCTAAAGGAGTGTGGGTCACTGTAGTTTAGTCCAATGGGTATAATCGGAACTCCTAATTCAAAAGCGTGCAATTCTTCTGCGCCAATTGCTATTCTAACCGTTCCTGTTTTTAATGGTTTTAATTTCTTCTCCGTTAAGCTAACCCCTTCAGGAAATATAAGTAAGGCACCATTTTTTGCAAGATGCTCATAACATTTTACAAACATGTCTTTGTTTTTGTGCGCATCCTCTGGGCGAGTACTTGGTCTATAAACTGGAATAGTGTGCAAGGCTTTGTTGAAAAACCATCCTTTTAATCCGGTACCTACATATTCTCCTGCAGCAATAAAGTAAACGGGTGGCCGAATAGAGGAAGCAACCACAATTGGGTCCATAAACGCACTTGGATGATTGGCTACAAATAAATATGGGCCAGTTTTTGGGATTCTTTCTCGCCCAACTATCTTCACTTTGCGAAAATAACCCCAAATGGTTAGTCGTGAAAGTATTTTAAGAATAGCATAGATCATAAACGTGAATATAAGAATAAGTTTAAATTGACAATTGTTGCTCAAGCACTTATTCTTATCTTGTGTCCTTAAGTTTAAATCTATATTGGAATGTGCGCAAAACTATTAAAGTCAAATCCTGAAAAAACAAAAAAG